>NZ_JAXBVE010000028.1:0-69369 GCF_035181445.1 Photorhabdus africana | reverse complement strand
AAGCGATGGCAAGGATATTGGAATCTCACCTGAAACAACATTTTTGGCGGGATGACTAATCAGGATTTTCTCTCAAAGTTTACAGATCTGGGGGGTGTTCCACAGAACCCCTAATAGTCAATAAAAGTGAGTTTTCGTTCCACTGAGCATCAACCCCCATCTGCACCTTGCTAAATGGGTTACCCGCAAATATAAGCGGGTGCACGGTAGCCAGGCTCAGGCATATGAATGGTTAGGCAGGATAAGGAGTGTTAAGCCTGGTCTGTTTGCACACTGGGAAATTTGTACGCGGCGCGAACGGTCAACGGCAAGAGCCGGATGACGGGAGACTGTCACGTCCGGTTCTGTGGGAGCGCAGGGGGGAAGTTCCCTTGCGCGACCCGATAACCCCATAATATCCGCTTCCAGAACCGCCTGCACGCCCTTTAGCTGCGATTTAACCGGTTTTAGCAAAAAAGGGATATTCATTTCAGCCAGAACAGCGGCCTGTTCCCCTTCCGGTACCAGTTCATCAGAAAGATGGCGGTGGCGGAGACTGTCATTGAGGTGGAATTCACCCGCCTGAAAACGTTTTCTTATCTGGCGGTAGAGCCAGAACTCATAGCGCCCGGCATTCAGGCCTGTGGGCTCGCCATCCTCGCCGAACTCCAGCAGATATGGGCGCAGCCGTTCAGGTAATGTACCTGACGGGCATTCCGCCAGTGGCCGCTGCGAAAGCGTCTGCTTTTTGCTGGACACCAACCTGAGCCAGCTCAGCGCTTCAGCCCACGGGCTATCCCGGACCACGCTGGTGAGGTCGAGTGACAAAAATAATGGCCGCAGGTGACGCCGGATTAATGCCGTCATACCATCCACGGCCTGCCACTGCAGCGCCAGGGTAAGGTGCTATTTTAGAAAAAAACTTGAGTAACATTAGGTGCTTAATTACTACACACAGATCAGTAGGATCCTATGCCAACTTTGTTCATCGATTTATTAATAAAACCCCGTAAAAGATTTACGATAAAAACATTAGAACAAGATACCTTAGTTCAAAGCCTAGTGCTATATGCACAGAAACACTATTCTTATCAGTCCGGTTGGTTGCTATACAAGTATGGTAAAAGTTGGGGATGTTTATGTCTGGTAGATACTTTACCGTTTATCAATTGGTTGGGAAAATTCAAAAATAATCAAAGAATTAATGAAATCTTAAACATTTATCAGCCATATCTTGAAGTGGATGAAAATACCCCACAGATAGCTATTTATATCCCATTAAATTGGTACTGCATTACGATCGCACCAGTCAGAGATCAAATTCGCGATATTTGGTTGAGCAAAACAACGCATAATATTCTGACAGAAACTCTACCTACTGCAACGGTCTCAACATTATTACCATCCGATTATTATCTTCTATGTGAAGGTCGGGCTATCTCTGATGTTTGGCAACAACATTTTGAAGTATGTTTAAAAAAAGAAATGCCATTTATCGTGTTATGGCATTATCGCCCTAAGCAGAAAAGTTACACTGATCGATATGATATTCTTTTCTCATGGGAACCATTTATCAAAAGTCACTCTCATATATTTGATAATCCCAAATATCCTGACATCGGGAAGGTTATTGCTCGTCTTATAGCTCAAATTTTAAAGGATTATCACCAACAGAAAGGTTTCGAAAAAACTATGCTACAGGGTGTTCTGGTTAATGGCCAGATTAATATTCTCAAGTTGAGTTTTGAAGCTGCTCAGAAATTAATACTTGATCTTGTCAAAATGTTACAACAACTGATTATGGAGATGGAAGAAAGAGTGGACATAGCTAAGTCACTTGAAAAAAATTTTTCTGGATAGATTATTTTAAGGATTTGAAGTTCCACGGAACAAAAATATTTAATAAGTTAAAAAATAGCTTTAAATTAACATGTTAATATTTGTTATCTACTAATAAACATCTTGGGGGTAGTGACCAGGGAGCTTTTATCACGTAACAAAGCGTATCAAAAACGTTTGTTTTTAGTACTGTCTGACTGAGTGGTCATTTTTATATTTCAATACTCATCTTAACAAATCAGGGCGCTCAAAAAAGCGCGTTCTGGTCTCAAAAACTGGTGGGACCGGGCGGCATTACCAAACAGCGAAAGATAAGCTTACTTCATACTGGCGATTTTTTTCGATATACTATTAATTAAGCTCAATATGTTAAATCTGAGGGTTTATGATAGCAGAGAAGGAGACACAACGAAAACGTAGACCCAAAGGTGCGCAAAAATCCAATGCTGACACCCAACGGGATTTCCGTGAGAGGCATAAGTTAACGCATAGCAAGATAAACGTGATTGTGCCGAATCAGGTGAAAGAAGACTTGGACTTCTTGGCTAATGTTTACAGCAAGACGAAAACAGAAGTTCTTATAGATTTGATACGCACGGCCAGAAGTAACTGTGGTTTTAAAGATCCATTTTAATAATTACACTGTAATATGAGTATTGATCGTTAGCTAACGACGTGATATTTTACGGGCGGTTATAAACGATTCTTTGTGGGTGGGACGTTCCCAATAATAGCGTCTAAGTATGTGGTGAAAGCCACAAAAAGTAAAAGTCCCTGATTCCATCTAAAAGTTCTTTGGCGGGAACATTCAGAATCAGGGACTGCAATACTGGCGCTGGTGCCGGTAAGGATTATAGCAAATGCATAACCTAACGCAACCCCTCAGCCCTGCCATAAGTGCAGGATGTAGTGATTAGCCAAAGTGAAATTCAGGTAACCAAACGTTCCCGACGTAGTGAGCCCAATGCTCTGCATAAAGGGAAACCAAAAATTCATCGTCACTATATCCCTAAATACAACGGGGGTTTGCCAAAAATAGTTACTGTTCGGCGTTTTGCGGGTGCATTAAATGTGCATGATTGGAATCGTAATTCCTTTATGTATCAATTGCGTTGCAAACGTAATCAGCGTGTTTCAATTCGTTCTGAACGAAGAGAAACGTTCTCTGAATTAGCACTAGCAATGATCGCTTATGCTGATTACAACCCTAACAATGAATATCTCTTTGAAGTCATGTGTTCAGTTGAAAAACTTGCTGAACTGTGTGGTCAGCTATACTGTTATGAGAATGGCCGGAAAAGTTATGATCCTATTCTTCATGCATTACACGATTGGCAGGAGGCTAATTTAATAATAATTAAGGAAGGGTTTGATCCTGAAGCGAAGCAATATAAAGCAATGCGTATCTGGATTCGTCCTGAGTTTTTCATCGGACTTGGTTTTTCTATCGCTGAAATTAGAGATATGTTGAATAAATTTAAGCGTTGGATGGAAAAAAATGGATTACGTGACTCTTATCAACGTCGTTATGCCCAACATATCTTACGGTTAGCCAAATCAAATGTTGCATCTATCGATAATAGTCATTCATTAAAAAACCTATTGAAGAAGATTAAACGCCTGGTTGTTGGTGAAGATGAGTCCATGAAGAATGAAAAAAAACATGCAATAAAAGCTATTAAACACCGGCAAGAGCTTATTGATGCGACTAGCCCGATGCCAGATCAGAATCAAGTATACTGGCAGCAATATGAAAACTGGAAACAAAAGCAACCTATTGCCTGGATAATGGCATTTGAAAAAGATATCCAGGGCCGTTTCCCAGGGCTTTCTAACGATGAATTATTACACTGCTATTTAGAACATCTACCTGACAAATAACCTGTCTAATTAACATAAACCGCCTTTACTGGCGGTTCTCGTGTTGTCTGAAATCAATGTTTGATTGTTTTTTATACTTCCCACACATAGGGAAAACACTAAAATAACGGTTGTTTAAGTGACAGACATTTGTAAAGATTAAATTATAGTCAATTAAATTAGAGTAGTTTAAAAATAAAACTATTAACTTCGAACTATATAAAGAAGATCATATTAAATTCGATCTTTATTTCTGAACTAAACGACCCTTTAAAAAGGGAGTTAGCAGGGAGCTTAAAAACGCTCCACTGCAACTCCAAAAAACAAATAATGACTTCGCTTACAAGCAGCTTCGCTGCTGTCGCTCAGAAAGGAGATGTAATGAATACCTACAATAAATAAGGAAATAACTAACCAACTTTCAATCATGCTGCTTCAACGTCCTTTCGTCTCCGACCATCCAACATCTCCATTGCTATCATATCGTGCCATTTAGTTCGCTACGCTCACAGCTTAGCAGGGCGGGAGGGTATCGAAGCTCTCTATTTTGCTCTCAGTCGCATTACTTACTAAAGACAAGTAATGCTCCGCTTCGGGACGCAAATTTATTTTGCGTTACGTGAGACGTTGACCAACGAGCGATAGCGAGGCGGTAGGATAATAACTAATTGAATTTAATTGATAAAAAAACAGAAAAAACACTTGCCAATACGTCTAAATGGACGTATTATTAATACATCGAAAGGGGATAAGCCTCTTTCACCATAAGCCCAAACGGGCAGGAGCTTAACATGAACATCCAGCAGGCATTAAATATCTTCGGTTTATCAGGTGAACTCACCGAACACGACATCAAAAAAGCCTACAAACAGGCAGCTTTAAAATTTCATCCTGATCGTAATCCGGTTGGTGCTGACATGATGAAAGCTGTTAATGCAGCATTTGATTTTTTGATGCAAAACATTGACAAAATTAATCAGTTTCAAAGTGCAGATGAGAACGCCCGATACAACTATGGCGACGAACTGGAAAAAATACTTAATGCATTAAAAACACTGACGGGTATTGTTTACGAAGTTGCGGGTAACTGGATTTGGATCAGCGGCGAAACCAAAACACACAAAGACGCTTTAAAGGCTTTAAATTGCAAATGGGCATCAAAGAAAAAAATGTGGTTTTTCCGTCCTGATGAATACAAAGCAAGCCGAAACCGTAAAGAGCACAGCATTGAAGAAATTCGTGAAATGTACGGCACAACAGGCCAGCATAGGGCTACAGGCTGGAACAAAGTAGAAAACAGAGCATAATCGAAACGGGGGCGAAAGCCCCTATATACGCTAATGGTGAATTTATGAATTCTTTCTTTGAACGTTATCAGCCTATTTTCGAGATCGTTTGCCGTATTTTGGGGAATGGGTGGCGTGTAAACCTGCTTGATGATTGCCAGTATCGGGTAAAACTTACTTCACCACATTTCAAAAAATACTCAGTACATATACGAATGGACAGAGACAGACTTGCAATCGTGGGAAGCGTTGACAGTCGCAACTGGAGAAGCCCATGCTATTCCTGCACAGTATCACCACAGCGTAATCCTGTTGATATTGCAGCCGATATAGAGCGTAAAATACTGGTAAATGCGCGGCGGGATGTGGAAATAACTAAGGAGTACGAGCGAGACTTACAAAGAAAATTCGAACAAAAGCGAATACTTAAAGGAATGTTATCACAATTGGTACACCTCGATAGCTGGCATGGAACATTAACCGGTTTTAAAGTCGAAAATGGGTTAGACGGAAATGTAACAGAACGTGGTGACGGTTATGAGGTAGTGATTCGAGGGTTGAACGTGGATCAGCTTGTTAAGCTAACAGGAATGGTAAAAAAGTTATGAGAAAAAATAAAGGTGATGTTACATATTATCTTGAAGAAAATTCAGGAATATATCATTTTATAAAAAAAATTAAATGTTATTCAAAGGACATAACAGAAGGAAAAGGCAAAACAACAAAGAAAACACTTAGCGAATTTTCTTTTAATAATGATAATTTTAAATCCATTGATTTTTCATTAAATGGATTAAGGGCAGTCGATAAGGAGATCATCATAGCTATGATTAAAGAAATAAACGAGGGGGAAAATGATGGTTGATAATACGCCGGAAAACATTAAAAAGTTGCGAGAAAAGATTGGTATTACACAAACTGAATGTGGAAAACTTTTTGGCGTGGGTTTAAGAACATGGCAGAAAAAAGAAGAAGCAAAAACCCATAACAGACTCAATTTGTCTAAAGGGGAATTTGAATACCTTTTATTACTGGCTGGCGAACATACAGATTATGTTTTATGCAAACGAGATGAGTTGCGCCAGTAACTCGCATGGCTCGAACTTGCAGTACAGCGCCCCGCCCGACTTGCAGCCGGACGGCGTGAACTCGCTGCGCTCGCGCTAACTGCGCCCTTCGGGGGACGCAATTCAGCGTAAGAGTGTACTGTAAGTCTGAATGGGCTTTGCAGGGCGGGGGGAGGTGTGGCGGATTATGAAGCTATGGCAGCGGCGTAGCCGCGCATCGGGGCGATGTAACGGCAGTGATTTTCTGTCAGTCTGGTTCGCCCCTTCCATGCCCTGACGGGCATACTGAAAACAGCATAACTCACGAAAAAATAATCTCTTTTTAAGAAAAAAATGCTTGCTAGTACGTCTAAATAGACGCATTATTAATACATCGAAAGGGGATATGCCTCTTTCACCATAAGCCCAAACGGGCAGGAGCTAAAAATGAAATCTATCTTAAATCTCACCTATCCAGCCACGTTTAAATTCTCTTTCACAAAAGTCGAAATAAAAGACGGTAAAGCGTTTATGAATACCTACGGTATTAAACAAACGTTTGAAGTTAAAGGAGAGCGTAAAAAAATGTGGGGCATGGATTCAATGAAAGCTGGATAAAATAGTTTAACCACTCAGGTTACGGGGAATTGTAGCGATTGAGTGGTTCTCACCGCTATCTGATAAGCACGCTTAATTGCTTAATTTATAGTGAGTTAAAAAAGTGCCCCACATTTTTTTACGCTCTCCTTAAAAGCCACGCTGAACTTGAAAGCCTAATTCAGACTATCGCAGAAAAATGCGTTGTTAATCTCTCAAATGTTGATTTTGAAATTATGAAATAAAACCACGGCGGGGGGAGATATGAAAACTTTAAAAGAAAAATATGTGTTTTGCGTATCACTTAAAAAAAATCCTGAAAATTACAGGCTGTTTAAAAGTGAACGTGATGCATTAGATACTTACCGAATTTTGACACTTTACGGATATATGGTAACTGTAGAAAAAAAGGAGGTGGAAAACTAAAACTGTGAAAGGTGTGATCAGGTTGTTCGAGCAGCCTGATCACGTATCGACAAACAAAACAGAATGAGGTTTTAAAATGTCAACGCATCAGATCGTACAGCTTGCTGATTCCCTTGTCAAAGGCTGGGAAACTCGCATACCTGCTATGAAAGGCGAGGAATGGAACCAGTTTCGTTGGTGGTTAAATTACCTGCAAGGAGAGCATAAAAAATCTATGGTTCCCCTCGTTTTTGCAACACTCATTTTGATGAATTTTGGGCTTGCTTAAATCTATCCGGCGTCACTATAGGTAAGGAACCTGCGCCTCGATGAGTTCCGCGCCTGATGAACCTTAAAAGTGTGTCGGCTTCAAGGAGCCAATTTTTACGCTAGGTTTCTCATCAGGCCGGTAGGCCGTTCATGCCATCAATTATCAGTCTTCGCAAAACCTGTGGGGTCTCGTTTCAAATTTGTTCACAATAGGCTTGATTTAAGCTTCAAATACCGTGTGTTTTGTCGTAATAGCCCATGCTATCCGGGCAAATTTATTAGCCAATGCACAGGCCACAATATTAGAATGCTTTCGTTCAAGTTGCTGCTTAACCCAGTCTGCCAGTTTGCCCTTTCTATGCTCAATATGCAGTATGAACGTTCGGGCACATAGCACTAACAGTTGCCGGAGTGTTTTGTTACCCCGTTTACTGATCCCCAATAAGGTTGTCTTTCCTCCGGTACTGTACTGGCGGGGCACCAATCCCGTCGAGGCTGCAAAATCCCGGCTGTGTGCGTATTGTTTCCCATCGCCCAGTTGTGAGGAAAGCACACTCGCCGTGATGGGGCCAATGCCGGGGATCGTCATCAGCCGTTGTCCGATATCATCCTGAGCAATCTCCTGTGATAGAGCAGTTTCAATTTCGGTGATTTGCTCAACCAGATAGTGATAATGTGCCTGTAACCGCAGTAATACCTGCACCAAATAAGGAGGAAGTTCATGTTCAGCCAGCACAGCAGAGAGCCGTTTTATCACGGCAATCCCCTTGGGCATGCTGATACCAAATTCAAGCAGGAAAGCCTGCATCTGATTGGTGGTTTTGACTTTATCCCTGACAAGTGACTCCCTGACCCGATGTAATGCACGCATGGCTTGTTGAGTTTCAGTTCTGGGCGTAACAAAACGCATTGAAGGACGTGATGCGGCTTCGCATATTGCCTCGGTATCAACAAAATCATTCTTGTTACTTTTAACGAAAGGCCGGACAAACTGAGGCGAAATGAGTTTAGCCTCATGCCCCAAATCAGCTATCCGCCTTGCCATGAAATGAGCGCCAGCACAGGCTTCCATCACAACGGTTGCAGAAGGGCATCCGGCAAGAAACGCCATCAATTTGTTTCGTGTAAACTTTTTGCGTAGGAGTGCTTTCCCTGATTTGTCCTAGCAGTGGATATGAAAGGTATGTTTGCCGAGATCGATACCAATGAGTGTGATGATGTTCATGATGATGGCCTCTTATCAAAGATAATCACCCTATTAATATACTGCTGGTAGGGTGAGGGTGACCATCTCATTAACCACCGGCTTTAGCTGCGATACTGTGTTGCATGGGAGGTGCAACATGGATTACAGATACGGTAGTCACACAGTATTTCAGATTGAATACCATTTTGTGTGGGTAACGAAATACAGGCACAAAGTGCTGATAGGTGAAGTAGCAATACGGGTGCGCGAGTTAGTTCGTCAGACATGTGAAGCATTTGAAATCAGGATATTAAAAGGAGTCGTGAGCAAAGATCATGTTCACATACTGGTGAGTAGTCCCCCGACATTATCTCCCTCAGAAATCATGAGGAGACTGAAGGAAAGGACAGCGAGTAAGTTGTTTGAAGAGTTTTCGCATCTAAAGAAACGCTACTGGGGTCAGCATTTTTGGGGCAGAGGCTATTTTTGTGCGACGGTGGGTCAGTTAACGGAAGAGATGGTAAAGGCTTATCTGGAGCATCATTTTGAACCAAACCCGGATGATAACTTCAGGATAGACAATTGACGCATCGTTCAGCCGATGCGTATCCGGACTTTCAGTCCGTTAATCACTAACCCACCGACTTTAGTCGGTGGTTGTTGAGTTAACTTTTTAGTGTTGCCGCCTGGTTTATTTCCCTGTTTGATGTTATATTTATATATAACTTTTATGGAGGTGAAATATGCATACCACTCGTCTGAAGAGAGTCGGCGGCTCCGTTATGCTGACCGTTCCGCCGGCGCTGCTGAACGCACTGTCTCTGGGATCAGATAATGAAGTCGGCATGGCCATTGATAATGGCCGGCTGATAGTGGAGCCGCACAAGCGCCCACAATATTCGCTTGCTGAACTGCTGGCACAGTGCGATCCGGATGCCGAAATCAGTGCAGAAGATCGTGAATGGCTGGACGCGCCAGCTGCAGGCCGGGAGGCAATCTGATATGGAGAGAGGGGAAATCTGGCTTGTCTCACTCGACCCTACCGCAGGCCATGAGCAGCAGGGAACGCGGCCGGTGCTGATTGTCACGCCAGCGGCCTTTAACCGCGTGACCCGCCTGCCTGTAGTGGTACCCGTTACCAGCGGTGGTAATTTTGCCCGTACCGCGGGCTTTGCAGTATCGCTGGACGGTGCCGGTACACGTACAACCGGCGTTGTGCGCTGCGATCAGCTGCGCACAATTGACATGGGCGCACGGGGCGGAAAGCGACTTGAGCGTGTGCCTGCAAAAATAATGGATGACGTTCTGGCCCGACTGACCGTAATTCTTAGTTGAATCAATAACGTGAATATGGGGTTCTTTAACCAAAACCCCCATTTGTTTCCTAGCTCCCTGCCAGCCCTTGCTACTTTATCCACTCAATTCATTATTGATGTGTCACATCAATTAAGATATTTTAAATGAATAACTCCTTAATGATGTGTCACATGATTAGAGACGATAAAGCCGCCGCCCCTGATATGCGCCTTTCCGGCGTGCAAAAAGATGTACTGTTTGTCCTGTACGGGCTGGCTGAACGTAAGCTGGCAGGTCCGGTCCCGGCTATGCATCTGTTCAGCATCCTCAATAAGGGACGGCTTCAGCCCGTTGCCGATACCAATTTCCGCCGGTCCTGTCATACCCTGGTCCAGCACGGCCTGCTCAGCAAATACCGTGATCATCAGTCACTGAAACTCGCTTTCGGGCTGACGGCTGAAGGACTTGAAATCGCAAGGGACGTTTACCAGAAACGACTTACGGAGATGGAATAACCATGAAATATGACGATTTAGCGGCCCGCCGTGCAGCCGCCATTGCTAAAGACAGCTGTTTCACAAAAGGGCGTCTGCGTGATGAATTCAGGATGAAGCCGGCTCCGGGAACGGAGCCGGTTAAGTGGTACAAAAGCCCATACGGCGGCAAGTACGGCGTGTACCGCATTACAGACTGCGTGCCCATGCGGGAGAAACGCCAGCAGACAGATAAACAGCGACTGTCCAGCCTCCGCCTTTCCATTCTTTCCCAGCTTAACAGCACATGTGGCCGCCTGGCGCACAAGGCGCATACCTGGCTGGGCCAGAATCCGCTGTTTCTTGATACCGAAACGACGGGACTCGGAGACAAGGCTGAAGCACTGGAAATCGGCCTGACGGATGTATCCGGCAGTGTGGTATTTGAAACCCGCCTGAAGCCAACTGTGGCCATAGAGCCGCAAGCGGCTGCAGTACACGGCATTGATGAATCCGCACTCAACGGCGCACATTCATGGCCCGACGTGGCACAGCAGCTGCGCCATGCCATCGGGCAGCGTCCATTGATAATTTTTAATGCTCCTTTTGATACCCGCATCCTGAAACAGACGGCCGCCGCACATGGCGATCCGGCAGACTGGCTGGATGACGTGACGGTACACTGTGCCATGAAGCTGGCTGCTGATTACTTTGGAGCCACCAACCGCTACGGCACTATATCTCTGGCCAGCGCCTCCAGTCAGGCGGCGCTGGTCTGGGAAGGCCAGGCACATTCGGCCATAGCCGATGCAAAGATGACCGCTGGCGTGGTGTGTGCGATTGCCGCCTATTTCCGGCAGTTGCAGCAGGAACTGGAGTCGCTTGAAAGCGCGTGAATCTATCTTCAGCCGTAACCGGTCTTTGCTTTATCGCATAAATGCCGCCGGTATATCCTTTCAGCACATGCTGTCGTATAAGTATCATTTTCATGTTCACTATCACATAACAATCATCATGAAATCATTTTAATATTAAACTAATATCATATAGATATGATTTTGCTGTCAAAGCAATCTAACACCTACTTGACACCAGTGAGCTTTAGTTACTACTATATTGATAGTTTTTTAATATTAAAAAGAGATTAAGATGATACTGACAATCGCAAATACGAAAGGAGGAGTAGGTAAATCTACTCTCGCTGTTAACATCGCAGTGGCAAGGGCTCGACAAGGCAGGAAAATATGGTTAGTTGATGGTGATAAACAGGGGTCGTCACAAACAGCTATTTTAGTTCGTTCAGAAGACGGTGTTGAACCAGGTATTGCTTGCTCGCATTACCCAGAAGGCCCGGTGTTAAGGAGCCAGGTTCTACAACAGAAAGATAACTTTGACGATATCATCATCGAATGTGGAGGCCGTGATTCCACTGCTATGAGGGCTGCTCTGACAATCACAGACGTCCTTTTAGTTCCTTCAGCACCGGGAAGTTTCGAAGCTTGGGCTATGGATGCCAACGCCGATCTAATCAAAGAAGCGCGGAGCATAAGAGATGGGTTGGTCTGTTATTCGCTTTTGAACAAAGCGGATACTCAAGCCAGATCCTCCGACAACAGAGATATGCTGGAAATGATGGAAGAGTACAAAGAGGATATCCCAATCCTCGACAAAATCATCTATCAAAGAAAAGTCTACGCCAATGCTGCAGGCAGTGGAAGAACCGTAAGTGAACTGAAACTACGTTCGCATGAAAAGATTGCAGTGCAAGAGTTAGATGCTCTCATATCAATACTGTTTAAATAGTTAAATACAATCAAAATAATATTAAAGTAATATATAGGTGATATGAAATGGCAATCCAAAAAAAACCCAAAACGCAGCTACCTGATTCAAAGAATGAGGCAGTAGAGAACTTCATAAATTCAGCCCCCGATGCAAAAATTCCCGCTTCTAAGAGAGTTGTTAAAGGTAAAAAACAGCAGATCACGATCACGATGGACCCTGAGCTGATTCAGCGTATAGATGAAGCAGCTGCAGAGAACGGGCAATCGCGCGCTGCTTTCATTAATATGTCATGTATCAACATACTGGACTATGGTTTGCAAATTGCGGGTAAGAAAAAAATCAGCGAGTAGGTAACATCACAACACAATGACATTAATTTCTATTTGATGTTGTTTTAATATCAAAACAACATCAAATAAATTTTGTTTAAATCTAGCTGTTAACTTAGATTTTTTTTATCATCGCAACTGCCTCAGCACCCGGCATCTGAAACTGCACCCTGTGTCTTGCAGCCACATCGAGCGCAAATACCTTGGTATACACCTCCGTCGAACTAATGCTCTTATGCCCCATGAGACTCTGCAGCACCTTAAGCGGTATACCGGCGTACAGCATGTGCATCGCGTAGGAGTGGCGGAACGTATGGGGTGTCACCGGTACTGAGAACGTCACCCCGTCGGCCGCCGCGGCCTCCACCGCTTCGCTGAGCCAGGTGCGGACGGTACGGTCGGTGATATCCCAGATGCGCGCCTTCTCGGTTCTGCCGGTGCGCTTACTGCGCCGCTCCAGCGGGATTTTCAGCGTGACCACCATCATCTCCAGCTGGCCGACATAGTTCGCATCAGAAAGCGGTACCAGCCGGTGAGCCTGACTGCCGGCCGGAGCGCGGCCTGCCGTTCTGGCGGCTTTCTCGGTCCGTTGTTTGAGTGTGGCCAGCTGTACGAACGGGTAGGGCGGCGTCAGGGAAAAATCACTCCGGGTCAGCGCCAGCGCCTCATTAATACGCGCACCCGTGTTCCAGAGGGTTGCCAGCAGCATCTTGCGGTGCAGATCGGGCACGTAGTGGAGCAGGGCGCTCACTTCCGGCACCAGCAGGTATTTCGGCAGTTCGTCCTGAACGAGGGCCATCTGGCGCAGGGCCGGTGCGGCAGGGTAGTCGATGGCCACCGGCAACTGCGCGGCGGAAAACGAAACGCCCTGGCCTGGAACTGCCGGCATCATTGTTTGTTGTCCTTAGTGGACAGGTATTGCTCTGTAAGTCGTACCAGCGCCTTCTGCGCGTAATCTTCGCCCGGGAGCAAACTGATTTCCCCCCGGAGTTCCATCTCGGTGCCGATGGCGCTCAGGGTCGTCATCATCGGCAGCAGCCGGCGCAGCTGCAGGGCGTGCCCGCATGCGGAACGTATACGATCGGCGAACTCATCCTCATCGCGGGAATATGCCCCGGGCTCCGGCCGTCCTTTTCCGGTGCAGTGCGACGGGTCACGGAACGGGGGCGGAACACAACATATAGCGTCATTTTCAGCTGGAAACAACGCTACATCTTGTGTTCGTGGGCCGCTGCGCCCCGGTGGCCGGAAAGCAGATCCGGAACAACCTTTTTTCGGATCTGACCGTGAAAAGAGAGAGGGTGTATGTAAGTTCTGTATTGTATGTACGATATATATTGTATGTATTATTTGTATTTAGTGTATTGTGTATTTTTTACGCCGGGAGTAGAGTACGATGACCGCATTCCCCGAAAGACCGGAGCCTGAGCATGACCACGCTATCCCCGGACACCGTCCGCCGCATTGAAGACGCCGCCGTCGCCCTGATCGCCGCCGGCAACCCGAACCCGACCAACGAGCAGGTCCGCCAGCACCTCGGCGGCGGCTCCCTGTCCCACATCTCCCCGGTGATGCGGGAGTTTCGTGCCCGTCAGCGCGCCCTGGCAAGCGAACAGATCCCGGCGCTGCCGCCGGAGCTGGCGCAGTTGCTGACCGGCCAGCTGGCCCTGCTGTGGCAGGCAGCCGTCAGACAGGCCGATGCTGACACCCTGGCGGCACGCGAGCAGGCAGACGACGACATTGCCCGGGCAGACCAGGAGCGGGATGAGGCGCTGGCGAAAGTGGCCACGCTGGAAAGCGAGCTTGCGGTGCTGCGCGAGGTGGAGGCGGAGCGTAACCGCCTGCTGGAAGAGGTCCGGGTGCTGCGTGCGGAGGCGCAGCCGCTGCGCGAGCAGGTGGCCCGCCTGACCGCCACCGGCGAACACCTGGCCGCACAGCTGCAGGACACGAAAGCTGAGCTGAAGGAAACCCGGGAGGATGGCCGTGCGCTGCAGGCCGAACTGCTGGCCCTGGCACGCCATGACGGAAAGGCGAAGAAATGAATGCGGAAACCCGGGCACGCGTGAAGGCCTTCCGCCGGGCGCTGGAGCTCGCCGCCGGAGAACGGTCCGGTGAGCCGGTACCTTCCCTCTGGCGTGACTGGCTGAAGTCATTTCCGCACGGCTGCTGTGAGCTGGCCAGCCAGGCACTGGTGCAGTACCTGAGGGATCACGACAAAAAACTGTTCCCTTATGTCATAGCCGTGCAGTGGAATGAAGGCGTGGATATACACGGCCACGTCATTGTCTCCCTCGACGGGTCATTTTGCCAGCACTGACTGTTATTGAGCGGGTTTGTGGAGAGGCAATTACACGCATCAATCGGCGCATTTACAAGATATTAAATGCGCCTCTGAGCGAACATCATCGCTGCAATCCCGCAGGTTTTACGCCAGAGAAAAGGTTTTTAAAGGATCGTCAACGATCTTCCATTGGATCTTAGCCGCAAAAAAAGACTATTGAGACAAGTATCAAGCTACAAATGGTTACCTTGCTGACAATTAATTGTCAGCGGGTAGATCCAGAGATTCATGAAATGTTTCCCTAAATGCGTGCCGGATCTCCTCAAGTGTATTGATAAAGTCTAAGCCTGCATTGCGGCTCATACTGCCACTGAGTGTGGCACCGCTAATCATTCCCATTGTCATGGCATAATGCAGGTAAGCGCTGTCCTTATCCTTTTTTTCCATTGCTAACCGTAAATTTAAGAATTCTCGCGCCAGTTGTTCGGAGAAAGCTTTAGCATAAACCTTTTTCATTTTTTCTACTTAACTTATTGTCTGCCAGTAGACTAATTATAGCGGATTTCAGCCTGTTATCAGGAACAAATTGGTGTCATATTGCAACAATTAATTCCTTCTGCTGCCTATGTTGGTAAAAAATACGGATGGAAATTATACAATATTTCCGAAAATGAACGTATTCGTGATCTGTATCCATTGCGTTGTGCCGTACCAACACTTGCACAGGATGAAGCGTTGCTTAATAGAACTCAGTTAAAAAAACAGGGGTATTCTGATCAAGAAATCATTAAACTTACCCCTGTTGTTGAACGACAAAACTATTTCAATTTGAAGTGGTACTACTTGTATCAAGTCCCCAAGACACTTTAAAGCATTGCTTTGTTAGTCAGAATTGTCACTAAAAAATGGGTGTTTTTTTTGTCCAAAGTGCGCAACGGGGTTTCTATTTCGACGGCTATTCCAAACACCTTGGAAACGTTTAGCGTTACTGGCTGTATAGCGTACTGTGTGTCTGATGTTACTGTGGCCAAGATAATCTTGTATCAGGCGAGTATCTGCTCCCCGATCTGCAAGGGCAAAACCACAGGCATGGCGTAGCATGTGGGGATGCGAATGAACAGAAATATTAGCTAATTGCCCTAGCTTACTAATAATTTGATAAATACGCTGGCGTGAAAGTGGCTTTCCATATCGTGATAGAAATAACCAGTTGCTTTCTGCCGAGCCTTTGAGTGTTTTGCGTACTTTCAGCCATGCTTTGATTGCATGAATTTCATAGCCTAATAGAGGATGGTTAGTGCTAAATCCACATTTTAGACGTTGTACATAAAGAGTTTTTCCTCCTAAATCGAGATCAGATAACCGTAGATACCTGGCTTCACTAACACGTAAACCATGAACAAAACTCATGTATACCAAACAGTAATCGCGCTCCGGGTTTGGGCTTTTTTTCGCCATTTCTAACATTCGTTCTACTTCGAATTGTGTCAGATGTTTTCGTTGAGCCATAATATAAGTTCTCTAAGACCCTGCCGAATTAATTAATCGGCAGGGAAATATAGTTGTTATACAGAGTAGCCGCGCACGCGTTCTAACGTGCGTAAGAATATCTCTAATTGATTGCCGGACATTGCCGGGATTCGTACAGACTGGCGTTTAGCGTGACGTTTTCTTAAATGTTTACTGAATGCGATAAGCGCAGATTGAGTCATAATTAACCCCGTTTCATTTGTGAAATCCACTTATTTAATAACTGTTCAGCTTTGGTTATATCTATATGACTTGGTATTTCTATGTAAAAACGGCCTTGCGAATCTTTAATGAAAATTTCTTCACCTACTGTTTCGATATGTAATCCAGCGTAGTCAGCGCCTAAACCTAATGGTGCATTCCAGTAATCTCTGCAATGCCTTCTAATTTTTGCAACATCATATTCTTGAGCACAAGATAAACTTTTTTTACTGATGCCCGTTATTTCTAAGATTTCTCTAACAATTGATTTGTTATCAGTTTTTTCAGCAATATAGGCTAATCTAGCAACTACGCTTTGATGATATTTACTCATAACATCTTGTTTCGTTTTGTCGCGTGATTGCAAAATCCCGTATCGCAATAAACAGTATGTTTGTCCGATTGCATTTTTTTCATTAATACTTGTTGCTGCATCGTACATGTCCCCAATTTTTTCAACTAACGCATTTTCTGCATCAGACTGAATTTTCTTGATGATTGAATTCGGATTAATACCTTGAAGTATATAATCTTGATTATTCAATGTTGCTTTTTGAGTAACAACACCACAACAAACATGATTAATATCCTCATTCCAACCATTATCATTACAACTCCTATAAATGTTTATCTCATTGTTTGCTGCTGTTATTGCTTCGTCATATGATGCATATATCTTAAGTCCAATCTCCGTGCTATATGAGAAATACCCGGCTGCTTCACATGATCCGATCGCAGCATAATATTTAGATTTGTACGTAGTGAATTGCTCTTGCAGTGATTCAATGCAATCAACAGCTTTATATAGGGCAGTGTTAATTGTATCGTCATCAAGATTAACTGTTTTTGCAAGTTCATATAAACTGGTGAACAACTCTTTGTTTTGTCTGATCATTATTTTTCCCTTTGTAAATTTTATTTATCAAGACGGTTGCCGCCGTTGCTTGAGATATGTATCGGCTAGCTGTGCTAACTGATAATTAAAGTATATTGAAAATCCGCACTTTGTCAACTTTGTGTAAACTAATTATTTACAAGTTTTTTGTCATTTTTGATAGAGCATGTAGAACAAGTGAATGTTTGTGTATTAAAGAAGAGGGATCTGATTTATATTAACAACGGGTATTCTTATCCCTTTGTAAATGAGTTTTATCTCAAACAAAACCCAGAAACCCGCACGTTGCCGCGTGTCGGGTTTCACATCTAATCTATCATCTAGAAGTTCTTAAAATATATATCAACAGAGTGATTATTAGTAAACTAATAGTTTACACGAAGTTGACAAATTGCGGGTTTTCAATCAATATACTTTGAATTCGTATGTCAGCGTATTTAGAGGTAAATAGTGAAGAAAAGTATTTCACGGATTTCTCAAACAGATTGGAACCGTGCTTATCCGGCACTAAAGGGTTTTGCTATAACAACACTTGAAATTGCGGAAGCAGTACTGGTTGAAGGAAAGAAGCCTGCTGATGTGTCAAAAGAACGCAACATTACTCGACAAAACGTTTACGCTGCTGTGAAGCGTGTAACTAGTATTCTCGACAAGCAAGAAATCGAGGGACTGCACCATGTTGATGTCTGGTTACCGAAGGACCAGGCAGAAGAAGTATATAAGATGGCCGAACCTTATATGAAGAAAACAAAATAGCATAATGCCCTTTTCATTGGCACTTAATGATGTGAGCAAAAAAGGGCAATGGATGATTGCATGACGGTTCGAATTCAAGCGGCTACAGCTATTGATCGTTAGCAGTCCTGCAACTATGACAAATATCTTGAAATATATCCAACGGATACATTTTTTCGAAACACTCAGTGCATATTACATCATATTCAACGAGCGGATAAACACAGTGGGGAGGTTCAGCATTGCGTATAACCAATCCGTTGTATTCTACTGTATCTGATGGCTGACATTCAGAAATTGTATCATAACAGATTTCATATTTTTTCTCCCAATCAATATTCTTCTCTTCGATAGAAAATCCTGCATATTCAGCAATGTCTTTAATTTGTTTTGCATTTAATATCACACTCATAAATCACCTTCTTATAAACTATCGTTATCTCATAATCAGATACATCATAGGGAGAATGTAATGAACGCATCCCGTTTGCAAGACAAAAATTACTCTGGCATCGACGGTAGGTTGCAGCTCTATATCCGGCCTTATTGCAGCCAGAGCTGCGGGCCTCGATGTAATCCGCTGACTGGCTCCTCACTCTCCTAACGAGCTTTAAGCTCAGAGCATAAATCAGGTTTAGCAAGTCACGGTCTTACCTGTCTTTGTCATCATTATCATTGCCTTAGCAATCTTTCTGCATTCATCCTTGTCATTAAAAGTGAAAGTTGATCAGTGAAACACCTCAGTAAGGTCTGACACTGACGTAATCTTTTTGGTATTCCTGCTGATGGGCGACCAATGCCCAAACGGTGCGAGCCAGCTTATTGGCCATCCCCACAATCGCCACACAGACCGGACGGCGTTTTTTTAGCGCCGTCACCCACGGCAGCGGGGTTTTCGTCAGTAAGGTGGCCACTCTTGCACCGTGAATAAACAGGGTTCTCAGGTAGGTATCTCCCCGTTTACTGATGCCCAGTAATTTGACCCGGCCTCCCGTTCCCGTTTGTTTCGGTACCAGGCCCAAATAGGCCGAAAATTCCCTGCCCGACCGAAATGCGCTGGGATCGCCCATCGTCGCGATGGCGGCGGTCGCAATCAGGACACCGACACCGGGAATTTTCATCATCCGCTGACAATCGGCATTCTGCTTTGCCCACGCCGTTAGTTGGTTTTCCATTTGTTCAATTTGTTCGTCGATTTCGGTCAAACGATGATATTGCTCTTCAAGCAGAGCAAGCAGGAACGGAGCCAGTTTTTTTCTGAGTCGCTCAAGTACCTCAGGCATGGCCTTATCCAGAGAAGCCCTGCCTTTATGCACGGTTTCACCAAATTCCAGTAGCAAACCATGCAGCGCATTGATTTGTGCGGTTCTGAATTTGACTAATTGTTGGCGCATTCGGTGTAATGACAGAATGGCCTGTTGCTCTTCATTTTTAATCGCGATCGATTTGCCGGGTTGCTGAACCGCCAGCCAAATGGCCCGGGCATCCTGAACATCGTTTTTATTTCCCATCCGGAACGCTTTAACAAATTTAGCCTGAAGCAAACGCACGTCATGCCCCAGCTTCCTCAGCTCCCGAGCCCAATAATGCGCACCGCCACAGGCTTCCATGCCAATCAGACAAGGTTCGCGGTTACTGAAGAACGTTAAAAAATCCGGCCTCCTCAGTTGCTTATCAATAAGTTCACCGGTGTATTCATCGACAAAATGAATTTGCATCAAATGTTTTGCAATATCGACGCCAAAAGGAGTAAATTTCATGGGTGGATCCTCCAGTCATCAGGGAGCAATAGTCTCCCGCTTTTAGGCACTATAAGGCCGGAAATCTGTGAGGATCCACATCTCATCTCTCAATTCCAGCACAATGCCAAAGGCTAAGTGGTTGGGATGCGTTCATTACATTCTCCATGATAGACGCCGCCCCGCAACGGGGCGGCTTTTAAACTTCATATCCGAGAATTCAGAAATGCCTAAATATTATCTCCAGAATGCACCGCGTGGTGTAACCGCTATTCAGCTCGAAAACGGTGATGAAGCCATCTATCTTGATGGTGAGTTTATTGCCTGTTGTGATCTGGGGGAGCGTGACGATCCGGTAATCGGATTAGGCGAAATTCTTGCCAGAAGTATGGGAGTGCCGTTCCGCCTACTGACGCTGCCCGTTCCGGATGATGAGGAATGGGCATGGAACGACGTTATCGACGCACTGAACTGGGGCGCGCGAGTACAACTACCTCGAATGATGTTACGCCCTGTACTGGAATGCAGCACATCTCATATCACAGAAGCTGACAACACATTGTTCGAGAGTCTGGGTTCAAGCCATGAGGATGGCGGGTGGATCTTAAATTCAGGAGTGGGGCATTTATTACGCCTTGATGCTGTCTACGACCCGCTTATCAGGTTGAGGCGCCTTGGAATCTCCAGAACGACACGGGCATTAATAGCGCGAGCCAGACGTCAGGCCGATATAAGCATAATCCATTTCTCTTCTGTAGGTGATGAAATAGAAGGTGCGCCGACCTTTGACTGGTAACTCTCTGCCCGGCTATATGCCGGGCGTATATCCCACCATCGGCGCAGGGGCTTGCAGCAGGCTTTGCCTGCGCCGCCCCCACGGTCGCCGCAAGACGGCTCCCGAAAGGAAACGGGCATAGCCCGCCACTTCTTTCTGGCGTTTCTCTTTTAGTTCATGGACTCATCCCGAATCCCCTTTGCCGTGAAAGACACTGGCCCGGCCCGTGACGAATACAAGGGGAAAGGCTGAAGCCTGCAATCCTCACCCGTTCGCACTCACTCCCCATGGTCGCTCGCTTGCGCTGCGGCCTGCGGTTGCCCCCTTGTATTAGCCACTTATGGTCCGGACCGGTCATTTCATCACGGCAACGGCGCTCCGTGATGGTGAATCACCATCAAAAAGATCACGCCAGAAGAAAGTCACTTTTAAATCCAGAGGAGAATCATCATGGCCCGTTTATCTTCATCTTTTCGTACCGCTAACGTTATCCGTAAAGAGCGTGCGCTGACCAATGATGAGCTGATGCGCTACGTTCCAAGCGTATTTTCAGAGGAAAAACATGAATCACGCAGTGAGCGCTATACGTACATCCCAACCATCACTTTGCTGGACAATCTGAGGAATGAAGGTTTCCAGCCGTTTTTTGCCTGCCAGACGAGAACTCGTGATATTGGCAAGCGCGAACATACCAAGCATATGCTGCGCCTGCGTCGTGAGGGCGAAATTGCAGGTGAAGAAGTGCCAGAAATTATTCTTCTCAATAGCCACGACGGCAGCAGCAGCTACCAGATGATCCCCGGCATGTTCCGCTTCGTTTGCATGAACGGAATGGTTTGCGGAAAGACCTTCGGTGAGATTCGTGTACCACATAAAGGAGACGTAGTTGGGCAGGTAATCGAGGGTGCGTATGAGGTTCTGGATATTTTCGACGGCGTAAAAGATTCACGCAGCGAGATGAAAGAAATCAGCCTGAGTAAGGATGAACAGCGTATCTTTGCGGAGATTGCCCTTAACTGGAAATATGATGATAAAGGTATTGGCAAACATATCCCGCTAATGCCTGATGATATCCTTCAGGCGCGCCGCAATGAAGACAAAAACGATGACCTTTGGACAACATACCAGCGCGTTCAGGAGAACATGACGAAAGGCGGCGTGTGGGGAAAAACTGCCAAAGGAAAATTCCAGCGTACCCGCCCCGTTAATGGAATTGATGGAGACGTAAAGCTCAACCGCGCACTGTGGGAAATGGCTGAAAAAATGAAGGAACTTAAATCTTAATCTTGTCATGGTGGGGAGAATTCCCCGCCCGCCGAAAGGTAATCGCCACGTTCGTAGCGTTTACCTTTCACCCGTCCGCCCCCAGGGGCTCCCCTGTTTAGATCAGGCAGTTTTATTCATCGAATCTGGTGTGCTTTCAGGTGAAGTATTTTTTTTGGTTCTGCTAGCACGGGTTGCAGGTTTCTTTCTGCTATTCAGTATTTCCCGAATTGCTTTCACGCTTGTTGGGATACCTGCTGTTGAAAGCGCATCACGTATATCTTCGATGCTATAACCTTTTTTTTCTGACAGCTCGATAATCTGGTCACGCAGCTGCTCAAGAACATCAGTTTTAGTAAGCCGTTTTTTTGAGAGATCCGGGAGCTCACTAAGGGCATCTTTAGCCAGGACAATATCTTCTTCGCTATACCATTTTTTATCAGACATTCAACGTTTCCTTCCTACACAACGAATTTATTCAGCCAGAAGTATACCTTTTCGCCTGTCAGAGTGGCAAACCCATGTTTTTCCTGGCGTAAACAGTGACGGCGCAGCCGAAATCAAATATACTTCAGCTCAGGAACACAAAAACAGTGTCAAACATGGGACAGGGTATTTTTTGTAGCACCGCCTGCACGCAGACGGTCCCACAAAACGCCCTGGTCAGGACTCCGTCCCGACACCCTATTAATCGTGCCCGCCTGTCAGGCTGTGCAGGGATTGAGAATGAGTAAGAGTGAAAGACGCCAGCGATCAGCGCTGCTGGGTAGCGTTCGTTGTTACCCTGAAGAGAAAGCACAGATACAGGAAAGTGCTAAAGCTGCCGGCATCTCGACAGGTGAGTTTTTGCGGCGAGCTGCTCTCGGAAGACGTATTGTCGCGAAAGGTGACACCCGGCAGATGAATGAAATCCTGAAACTGGGCGGCCTGCAAAAACATCTTTATACAGAGATGCAAAAGCAGGGAATGATGACTCCAGAGCTGAGTAAGCAGTTTGCCGAGACACTGGCTCAGTTGCAGAAGACGTTAATGAAATTCAGGGCTGACAGCCTGAACAATACAGAGGACTAAGATGCTTGCGGTAGTGGCTGAGCGCCGTCGTGATGGTAAATCAAGCTTTGTTCAACTCGTCTCATATACCATCCTGCGTGATGATGTTGAAATGAGCGAAACACTATCGCCTGAAAAACCCTTCGTCCGAAAATCCCGTTCTGAGGATAAAATTTTCAACGACCTGGTAGGGTATGCAACGCGTAATGCACTACCTGATTCACAGGATGTTATCGCAACGTTCCCGGACGGACGCCAGCAGGTGCGTTGCGATAAAGTCATCTGTGAAACCAACTGCTTCTCTCTGGCCACGGCATCCACGGAAATGGATATGGTTGCCATGCAAAACACCCGCTGTAACGACCCTGTATATCATGTCATTCTGTCCTGGCCGGAATCCGAACGACCTACTCCAGATCAGATTTTTGATTCGGCTCGCCATTGCCTGAAACGTATGGGCATGGAAGGGCATCAGTATGTCTTCGCCATTCATGATGATACTGATAATTTGCATTGCCATCTGACGGTGAACCGCGTCAATCCAGTGAGCTATAAAGCTGCATCACTGTATAACGATCACTTCACCCTGGACCGCTGCTGCCGTGAGCTCGAGCTGAAGAACGGATGGAAACATGACAATGGTCCATACAAAGTTAACGAAGACGGCGCGATCGTTCGTAACCGCAGCTTCTATAAATCAGCACCTTCAGCTGCGCGCCAGCTGGAGTACTTTGGTGATAAAGAAAGCCTGTTTTCTTATGCTGTAGATAATTGCCGCGGAAAAATTGATGAAGTGTTTCTCCAACCTGACTACACCTGGGATGACGTTCATAACGTATTAGTTTCAGCTGGACTCGAGCTACGTCCGAAAGGTCAGGGCCTGGCTATTTATGATTTGGGGAGCGATACCCAGGCACCTATCAAGGCCAGCGATCTCCATCCAGAACTCACCCTGGACAGTCAGCAGGAATTAATCGGTAAATTCATTCCTGCCACGATTCATCGTGAAACTGATAACGTGGGCAGAGAACGTTTGCTGAGTACGGTAGATATTCAATCCCAGTACAACGATCGTCTTCATCGTCGTGATAAAGGCGCCCGTGCCGAACGCCGTGTTCAGCGCGCCGCAGCTCGTCAGGATTTAATTGCGCGCTATAAAGCGTATAAAACTGCTTTTGTTCGCCCTGGAATTTCCGCCGACACCGTGAGAACACGGTTCCGGGAATTGTCCGCAAGCTATCGTATCCGGAAAAATAATGTTCGAGTTTCACAGCGTGATCCTCTGCTTCGTAAGCTGATGTTCCGCGCGCTGGAAGTCGAAAAAATGAAAGATATGGCCGCTTTGCGTTTGCAAGTCCGTGAAGAGCGTAAAGCGCTTAAAGAGATGCCAGGTTCCCGACCGTTGTCGTATCGAGCATGGGTAGAGGTGCAGGCCACCAAACATGATGCTGCTGCTATCTCGCAACTTCGTGGCTGGGCATATCGGGAGAAGCGCAACAATCGCACGGCAGCCATCTCTGGCAACATCATCCTCAATTCTGTTGCTGATGATATCCGTCCTGCTCAAATTCGTGGTTATGAAACACAAGTTAACCGCGACGGTGCCGTTGTATATAGCTCAGGTGGCAACCCTGTATTGCTTGATCGTGGTTTGCTTATTGAGGTTGCCGATGCACCGGCAGAGAAGGGTAAAAACATCGCTATGGCGCTGCACATCTGTGGTGAGAAGAGTGGTGAGAAAGTGGAGATCAGAGGGGATAAATCCTTCGTTAACGGGACCATTCAATACATCCCGCATTTCAACGCATCGTCAGGTAAAACAGTTCCGCTTACGCATCCGGTTCAGCGTCAGCTTGCCGGTTATTATGTCTCACCTGAGGCGCAGCATGATGCACCTTCAGCAGGCGGAAATATGCGGCCACATGTACCGCCCAAGCCCAATATTAAGAACTAACGCCATGCCAGGGAGGTAGTGTCTGAATGGATGAGAAGCTAAAACATGCGGATTTATCGTCTTTGCCAGAACAGGTGAGGGAAGCCGCCAGGGAGCTTGTTGGCCTGAAGTTTCGTATCGATATGGCAGCAAGAGGCGGTACGTCAGGCATACCACTTGACCTGCATGGCACCATGACAGGAGGAGAATGGGGACCGCATTTCGGGCAGGAATTTTTCTGCAGCATCATTCCTTTTTTTCCGCGTGATTTTGAAACCTGCTCTGCAACTGAAATGCTGGTTCCTACATTACATACCTTCGGCTGCAGCTGGCGTTGGTGGCCTGATCGCTATTGTAGCGACAAAGATGAGCACGATATACGGCGCCACATTTTTTCTGATTACGGGCTGAAAAGTACGATTTTTACCTTCATTCCTCAGCTGGGATTGTTCTGCCCGGGTGAAGGTAAAAATCGTGTTAATTTCTGCCGCCATCACGGAATCGAATACATCCCGGCACGGGTTTATCCTCATGATTACCCTGAAGCAAAACGAATCTCTGTGTACGTTCAGGATACTGCAGGAGGGCTGGATGTATGGGCCGTTCTTGATAATCGCTATGCTCAGAAGGTCACTCACTATGCCTTTGCGCTCCCACTTTTGCGCGCTTATGGGGTAGCGTTCCCTGGTAAGTGGCCAGCAGGATGGCCATCGATATCGGAACTCCTAGCTAACCAGCTGTGTTGCACGGATGACTCAACCTTTCATAAACCCGTGATCGATATGCAAGCTGTCAGGGATGTGCTGGACCGTGATAAGACCAGCAGAGAGAACGGGGAGAGGTATGTCAAAACCAGTGTGCTTGAACTGCCCCTGGCCGGACTGGTTCGCTTTACTCTGATCGCAATGTTTTTGAGCATAGGGGCGCTGTTCATCTACGAGATACTGGATGAGGGAATCCTGTCCCAGATCGCCCTGGGAACAACCACTTTCATGGCTGGCGTGGTTACTTCGTTATTTATCCCGGCGTTCCGTATCAAGCAAAAATATCGTCAAAAATAGCTGTGGCATTGCCAGGACGAAAAAAAAGCCGGAGGGGGGCACCCTTCCGGCTTTTTTGACTATGGCTAATTGGATTCTTCCCAGAGGCGTTCGAACTCCCGCTGATAAGCGCGAGCTGTCGATGGCTCATTCCAGATTACGATCGTGTTCTCTGCGTTTCGCTTAACTGCGCTTGAGGTGTAGTTGAATGAACCTGTTTGGGTTGTGATGCTATCGACCACCATGAATTTATTATGCTGTATGGAGTACTGGCCGTTTAGTTTTACCGAAATCCCTTTGTGCTGTAACCAGGTCACGGCAGAGTATCGCCCTCCATTATCTTTGGCATCAGCCATGACTCGCACCCTGACACCGCGCTCCCGGGCACGCTCAAGCGCTAATGCGATCTCTTTACTCGTAAAACTGTAGGCAGCGACGTCTATGGTCTCATGAGCGCTGTCAATGGCGGTCAGGATGTTATTAATCGCACTCTTCCCGGGAGAGAACCCCGAGGTGATGCGTAATTCAGTACCTGATGTCGTCAGAGGTACTAGTAAAATCGTCACTATAATCGTGCTGAGTAATGTTCTGATACCAGTCGTCATAACCGCGGTTGCTCTCTGAAATTGGTTGGGATAAATGTTGGCCGACCGGAGGTGGTTGGTCCGGTACCGGCTCTCTTTGTGAAGTGGAAGGAAGCGTAATGCCGGCACTGTTCCTGTGCGCCTCTTCGATTCGCTTTTTGGAAATACGGATGGATTCCTGCTCTTTCAGCCAGTAATAGCGTCCACCGGTTTGCTCTAGGGCTTCAATAGCCGTTTCGAATAAGAGAATGCCACGTTGTTCTGGCGTGAAATTCAGGTCGTCACGGTTATCGAGGTCGGTGGCCACACTGGTTATGGCCATCAGCGTCTTATCGGCTAAGCGAGCATTCAGGCGGCCATTCCATGCTCCTGGTAAAGTCGAGCGACAGATATCGATAATATTAGAAACTCGATCCTGTGAGACTGGTCGCCGGCGCGCAGCTGCAGGTACTTCATTGCATAAATCACTGAAGTCAGGACGCCGTAAGGGAACATAACGGTTAATTTTGACGTTCAGCTTTGAAATCTTTTCGTTGTCAGGAATGTAGATAGAACTGCTACGTACCTGGCGATCTTCGAAGACAATGATGCCCTGTCCTTCCTTGAGTGCCTTGAGCTCATCCAGCTGGATGTTATCCCTGTCTCTGAACTCAACGCGATCCACGTCCTCGTAGCCTCCCATGCCGGTTCGGCTCATGGTGCGCTGCTCAGCGTACTGCCCGGTCCCGCCAACAGCCCGGATCATCTTCAGCGTATCTTCGGTATCCTCAGTTTTCATAAACTGTTTGGTACCGAGGTTGGCATTAACTGAATGAACCTCTTTCCCGTGGCGCATCATCGCCTGCAGGTCCTGCGCCAGAATAACCAGCATGTATTTGAGGCTTCGCATCTGGGCCGCAAGTTTTTCCAGCCCTGGTGCGAAATAGTAACCTACCTCATCGCAGATAAGCATAAACGGGAATTTACTGGCGAATTTCTTCACCGTAAGTGTGTGTTCCGGGGAACCTTCAATTTTGTTACCTAGGTCCTTTGCGATATTCATCCTGATGTCGGAGATATAAAGCTTACCCAGGGTGGCTGCTTCGTTATCAGAAAGCTCCAGCGCCGGAATAAGCACTACCAGGGTGCGATCGTTATGCAGGATATCCTGCATATCGATATCACCACCGTTCTTGGGAAAGACGTGGCCATAGGTATCGTTAAACATGCTGAGCATGCGGGTAAACTGCTGGATGAGATAACCATGCTGGTCAAGCGCGCCCTGGGACCATTCCCCGGGGCGGTTGATGAGTTTCATATCAAAGCCGGCCAGGTTGGCCAGATAATTTTCCATGGGCTTATAGCCCTCTTCGTGCCATCCCTCTTCAAGAGCTTCACGATACAGCCCGACGAATTTTATAAGCGGCAGATAGGACTGAATGACGGCCTGAGTCAGCATAATGTTATCGCGCGCGCGCTTATAACACAGAGCGTAGATCAGGGCATTCATCATGGCTCGGGCTTTATCCTTCCATCCTTCATCGCTGCCGTTTCCTGCAGGCAACAGTGACTCCATCAGCTGGATAATGAAGGTCGGGCTGCCATAGGCGAACGGGTTGGTACTATTGGACTGAGGGCGGGATTTATCCCCGATCATCAGTTTTTTGAAGCGGTCGTCATTGCCGGTGATGAAGTTAAGAACGTGCCAGTCGTCCTCTTGCCCGAAACGTCTGGCCATTGACCATGTTGCCACGGCGAGATCTATCTGTGCCTTACCGTCTGAAATGCAGCATCCCCGCGCCCAGCAAAGCGCATTTAAGTACAGCGAATAGAGAATTTCAGTTTTACCGCCGCCGGTTGTGGCCATGATCTGCATGTGCCTCAGAGCATCAGAGCTTTCAAGCCACAACTCTTTGCCGCGGTCACGGCCACGTCCTATACCAAGACAGAGGACTCCTTTCGCTTTCCCCACGATTATCTTAGGCAGATTGAGTTTCAGAAAAGGGATATTCCAGCTTTCTTCTCTTTCAGTGGAGATGTCGAAGCCACCTACATCCATCGGTATCCGGAGGGGTAATCTAAAACGCTGATCGCTGAATGCGACCAGCAGGATGATGTTAAATGGCAGGGACAGCAGAAGTGTGGCTGGCCATACTACACCAAAAATAAGCGAGCACGCCAGGAAAAGCTGTACAGAGAACGGTGCAAGCATTATTCGTTCTGCCAGACGCCCCTGTACTTGCCGGCTAACGAGCCTGTTTTCTAACGGCCCATGGCGACTTTTTAGATCCATCTTAAATCCCTCATTGCGCGTTATTCATGAAAGCCTGCATCGCTGCATCGCTTGTCATGGCCTGTAATGGAACCAGACGCCCGTCATCGGTTATGACGGTCGGCGTGCCAGGCAATTTGTAGAGTTCAAAAGCCATATCGTTACGGGCCAGGGCGTTTTGCCCTGCTTCACAACTGGAGGCTGGCGTATCAGCTTTCGCATTCGGGTTCAGCATGCCGGCGCCAATATCGAAAAGGCCGCGCCACATATCCGCCCGTTTATCTGCAGGCGCGCACAGCATTGGAACAACCTGTTCTGCTGTCCGGGCTTTACCTATCAGCGTTACCGGGAAAATTTCAATGTTGTACTGCGAGGAGAAAGCCTGCACGGTCGGCTCAAAAATCTTGCAATTTGGGCATTCCGGATCGGAAAAAATGTATAGCGTTCGTGGGTGGCCAGAAGAGAGCTGAATAGTAAATTCCTGCTTTGCCGCACCGTTCTTCAGACGTGTAGCCAGGAGATTACGGGCTTCAGCTGCCTCCTCAGCTGAAAGCGAACCAGGCTCTGCCGGTGGAGTTGATACAGCTGGCACAGTGGAACCAACAGATACTGCAGGTGCCGGTTTTACGAGCACAGGCGCCGGTGATCCGATGGGGGTTGATTCAAGGGGTAATGCCGGAGGTAGGGATGCCATTACCGGCACTGGTGGTTGTACTGAAGAAGATGAATGCCAGACCCAGGAGGTCCATGAGCCAACGAGAAACGCCGCCATAGCAACCGGAATCAACCAGCGATAGCCAGTTTTGCGTTGTTCTTTAGCATCAGGAGCATTAATGGCCATGCTCTGCAGAGCATTGGCCGTAGCGTCCATAATACTTTCAGCGAGCTTTTGATCTTCCGAAGAAAACAGTTTGGCAACGCCGTTGTAAGCGTGACGCAGCCAGATAGTGTGCAGTCCATTATCCAGCTCAAGTGTCAGCTGGTAACGATCATTCAGCGGCCGGTAGAGATTAAACAGGCTATGGCCATTAAGGCGAATCTGGAGGTGTTGTCCATGAATTTCGGTAGTTGTTTGGTTTACGATTTGTTCTGACATGGGGTTATCTCATTTTTGGGCGGAAGGTATGTACGTGCCGATGGACATGCTGTTCGTCGGCAGCGGAATTCATTAACTGGTTATTTCCTGCTTCGTCTTCATCGTCGTCTTCGTCATCAACATCGGCAGGAGACGGTTTTGTCGGGGCGGGTTCTTCTACGACAGCGCCTATATTTCTCAAATCTGTTTCAAGTCCCTCGATGGCCAGTGACATGATCGGTTTGGTTAATCGGACCCGATACCGTGACGCCAGCTTCTCCCAGTGCGCCTGGCTGACCACGCCAGCACCTTCGACGAATGGCCAGGGCCGGCCTGTGGAAGCAAGGGCATACCAGAGCGTACGGTCAAGGCCCTTCAGCCAGCGGTATCTTCTGATAGGTAGATGCAGATCGTTGTCGTGCAGTGCGGCGATGGCGGTTCGCACATAGTTGTATTGCTTAATCCATTTTTGCGCTGCCGGCGTCGCAGTGACTTTGCGATATGCTGAAGTGGCCAGCGACAGGTTGGGATATCCAATTTTGTTGCGGTATTTGCGGTCTGACTTAAGAGTGGAACGGTTCAGTGCATCTAACAGCTGCTCCGCTTCACCACGTTTATCAAGGAAGTGCTGCAACCCAAAAATCGCGAACATTGCGCGTTCATGATCGTTGAAGAGGTCAAAGTCTTTTATATCGTGCTGCAGCGGTGTACCCAGTTGCTCGATGAAGAGTTTTTCTGCCTGGTCTTTCTTCAGCCGGTTGTTAACAACAAGCTTGTGCTCGATGACAAATTCATCTGGCGTCATCGCGCTGCGATGTTCAGCCGGATCTACATTTAATAGCTGCGTTTTCCTGTCCCCATAGCTCAGTGCCGGCAGAATGGCAGGGGAGAACTGCGCCATGATTCGTGGCAGCGTATTAATGGATATATCACGGCTGGTTCGGCTCGCCTGATGCCGACGAACGGCAACAATGCCGGTGATCACCAGTGGTACCAGAGCTATAAGCAAAATACCTGCCGTGGCATCCATGACAGTGAAAAACTCACTCCATGAAACGTTCTCGGCATTGTTATGCGTAGTGGCCAGCAGGTTGATTCGCCACGCAGCTGCACTATGAAACTGCGGAAAGTCAGCCAGGCTCCAGAGCCAGTAGAGAAGGGTAGTGGTGCATTCAATGGTTAACTGCCGAAAAAATAAAGCCATTACCATTAGTGTGATTAACAGGCCGACAGCGGCCATCGTCCAGTCATTATTGGACTGGACGTCCTTACGGACAGGTTGTGCCATGAGAGGACCCTGCAGTATTCAGATATAAAGAAGAGGCACCCTGAATAGGGTGCCCCGAAGTAGATATGCGCGGAGGATGTTGCTGCGGAAGAGTGTTACTGTGGCGGTAGTACCAGGTTCAGGCCATTTGCTTCTGCAATTTTCTCAGCCTGATGCTCAACGCATCCCGGCACGGCATACTCGTATTTCCACTGTTGATGGCGCATGGCATTGATTTTCTCGTAGAGCATTGCTGCTTTACCGGAAGTAATGGAGACCGTTGGAAGTTCTGGATTACCGGTATAAATTGTCAGCTTGTTGCCCTCAAGTTCGACTGATTTCCAGTCATACATTCCAAACCCCATTACACGAACGTCGCGTGGGAAAAAGAAGTTCAGAATGGACGTCTCCGGGTGGCTGATGTAGAGAATGGTCCCTTTTTGCGTATCAAGCCCCAGGTAACCCCAGCCAGTACGATTCATGGCAATATTTTGTGGCGAAGGGTTATTCAATCCTGATTCGCGGAAGAACTTGGAGAAAGCTTTGAGATTTTTTCTTTGCTTATATATGCAGTAACACGTCAGGCAAATGGCAATTGCTAATGAAATCCAAATAAATACTGCCTGCGAATAATCTTGTGGGCGTAAGCCATATTTCGGGTTGCCAAGCATTGAAAACAGCCAGAAGCCATAAGCGAAATGGAAGGGTAAAACAACAAGCAGATAGCCAATTGATAAAACTCCAGCCACAGCTACGGGCCAATTTTTGCTGTAAGTATCATAATGTTTCACAGACATATTTATCTTCCTGATATCTATCTGAGCCGTTTGCTGGCCAGATTGTAAACTTGACTATGCTCCCGTTTTCCAACTGCAACGACAGCAATGATTAATTCATCGTTAATAACCTGATAAACAAGCCGGAAGCCTGAAGCACGCAATTTTATTTTGTAGCAGTCAGGCATTCCTCTCAGTTTTGCCGAAGGTATATGCGGGTTTTCCGCACATGCCTTTAGCTTTTTAGCAAATTGTTGCTGAATAGATTTATCAAGATGATTCCACTCTTTGAGTGCGTCAGTCCTGAACTTAATCTTATAGGTCATAGATACTGATCCAGCTCAACGTCATGCAGGGTTTGATTGCTCCGCTTTTCAACCAGCGCAGCGAGTTCCTGATCGTCGATATATTCCAGCATCTTTTCATAAAGTTCAGCAGGTACACAGTAGAAAGCAGGCTGGTTGTGGTTCATTATTGCCACCGGATAACCCGCGCCGGCTTTGACCGTGGCCATGGGATTTTTCTTCAGTTCGCTGACACTTGCGGTTGTGTCGCTATGAATAGTGTTTGGCATGCTTACCTCAGGTATCAGATGAAGGTGCTGATCTAAATGTAGCACAAAAAAGACCTAAATATAGGTCTTTTTTGCGGCGGGAATCGCATTATTTAAACCCGTTAGCATCATCCCCTGGTTTAACCGAGTCGATTTTTTTCAGACCAGGCGCTTGTCCAGCTTTACCGCCAAATCCTGCAAACATACTGCGGGTTGATTCAACGGCACCTTTCATCATTTGAGCTGCTTCCCGTCCTCCAAGCCAGGCTATCACGTAATCTGGTAAATAAACCTGAAGGCTAAATGCCGACGAAACCAACGTGGTACACAGGCGAGCATAAATCATCAAAATCCCGATGATACTTGCCAGACCGGTTACTGAATCAGCCTGTACGTTTGCGAGGGCTGGGGTTATTAGCATGTTCAGAAGCGTACCTATGGCAACAACTACGAGACTTGCAAAGAAGAACCCGAACACCATAAGGGATGGACGAATAGCCGCATCTATGAGGAATATATAGCCATAATTAGCGCGGCTACCTTTATCCTCTTCCGTCCCAATATGGGTTGCGGCCCACAAAGACCCCGCTGTTGTACCGATTAACACGCTACCAAGCCAGGAAGTGCAGGCTGTGATCCAATATATCAACGGTATGAATGGCAGGAATATCGAAAGAGAAAACCCGACGCTTAGTAGTATGAAGAGAATGAAGTACACCACCGGGGAAACAGAGCTCATTATGCTTTTAGCTATATAACCAACACCAGAAACAGTGTTAATTATCTTCGCAATTCCGTTCCCATCAGCGGAGGCCCAATCAACGGCAGCTTTCGCTGCAGTAAAGGCGGTGAAGGTGAGTTGGGCAGATACTAATGTGTAATCGCCTATTGCTTTCATTTTTAGCATAGGGTTAATTTGCTCAGAGTTATCACTGTTTTTATCAGTCATAACTGAGTTAATAATCCAGCTGGTTAACTTTTGAGAGCTAGGCATTATTTTTAGGATTGCATCATTAGCCGTTTGTACATCCTCAAAATTGTCATTCCCTGCGGCATTAACGGAACCAAGCGGAGGAGTGTAACTAGAATTTTTCCTTTGTGCGGCCAGGGCAGTACGTATTTCTTGATGAAGCTTTCCTACTCCAACCTCACCTAAATTTGACTGACCGGTTACTACAGGACTTTTGTGGGCAATAGAATTTACTTTCTGATTTGCTGTTGCAAAAGACTGGTACCAGGCACCGAGAGCGATCCAACCGCTTTGCTTGAGGTAGTTTGCAAGTTCATTGCGAATCGTTCCTTCATTATTCACGCTCGATGCTGCCGCAGTTATGGTGTCTTCATAGCGACGTGCAGCTTGTTGGATTTCCGCTTCCACATCAGGGAGTCTGGATTGACCGCCCTCCTGGTAGCTTTTCCACGCACTAACAAAGTTTTCGGCACTACTGGAGAGAGTGTTATTGATCTCCGAAAATGCGCTCATCTGTGCATTTTCAAGTGGCCCAGAATTTATCGGTACGCTAAAAGAGAACCATGAGTTACTGTCTTTAGTTTGTGGAAGTTCTGCGCTCCCACATATTGCGCTGCCGTTCGTAATACGAATCTCGCGGCCATCGGAGGAGCGCTGCTCAGACATTGCGGGCGTACTACTGCTCCCAACCTGGTGCATTTCAGCCTGTTCAGTGTTTAGCGCTGCTTTGCACAGATACATATCAAATATTCCGCGGGCAGCAGTGATGGTATTACCGGCGACGGGTTGCATTATAAGGGACTGACCATCCATGATTGCATCAGCAGCCTTGTCAGTAAGGAGGTTGGCGCTGCCAACACCCATAATCGAAGCCATCCACAAAAATGCCAGATTGGATATGGACCATCCGGAAGGCGTTGGTACCAGGGCCATGAAGCCAGCCAGTGAGGACACCGGCGCCATCATTGTATTCCCCTGTCCAAATACTCTCCCGCGATTGCCGGTCAGTACGGTGGCACGCAGTGTGATCGCTATAAACCAGATAAATGCCAGGCCAGCGATAATGGCGTTAAAGACGCCATATAACAGGCCTATAAAGCTGACGTTTTGCGGTTGCAGAGGATTATTTACAACATCGCCAAACACCATGATAAGCAACTGACGAGACAAGTCAGAGTTGCGTGTCGCGGCGCCGGTAATAGTGTCGTAATTGATACTGTCTGCAAAAGCTGGCAACGACAAACTGACCGCTACGAGAGCGGCCAGTAACAGAAGCAGTCTTTTCATAGAGTTTTTCCAAAACGAGCAGAATGCGCGTCCGTAGGACGGCATAGATGAAATCAGGCAGGGGAACGCCAGGTGAATACGTCTTTAATCCATGCTTGCGAGGTTCGCCACTGGGTAAATGGACCTAACTCCTTGTTAAGCAGTTGCCATATTCGAAACTGATTTTTCATCGCGTTTACGAACAGCATGCCGGCAAAAGCGGCCAGCATGAACATCATGCTCAGCAACCGAAACAGGAATACCCCATACACAGGGAGCCCAGATGCCAGGGTCACGATCGGGAGTAGCATCAAAACCCCGGCCGTCATGAAGAACATCATTAACCAGATCCGTTTAGCCAGCAGATATCGCCGTATCAACGACTCACGGCTCTGGCCGCTGGCGGCTACGGCCTCATCAAAACTGAGCGTCTCGGTTTCTTTTTTGGTTGATTCAGGTTTTAGGCGGCGAAATCGTTCCGCATTTTTCTCTGCTGCGTATCGGGCAGCGTGAACCATGCGACCTGCCTCCCAGAGCGGGAGGACGAGGTTGGCGGTGAACCATGCTTTTTTTCCAATTTTCTTCATTGACGAGTTGCCCCCGCAGCGGCCTGTTGCAGTTTCTGTGCTAGACGTGGTTCGTAGTATTGAGCACCCTGTAAACTGAGCTGTTGCCCGATCAGGATCGCGTTCTCATGCAGTTGCTGTTTAATTCCCAGAAGAAGAGCGTTCTGAAGGCTCTGGACACGGATGGATTCGCGTACCAGATTATCACCATCCATTCCCTGCAGGTCGGTTTGGTAATCGGTATTGGCATAGCGGCGGTTAACTTCGAAAGACTCAAATTCACGCAGAGACATCATGCCGGTGCGCTTTGCCTCTTCAGAGGCGTTCGCGTCATACCATGCTTTGCTGGATGGCGTTTGCAGGGTTTCTGCCAGTACATCTTTAGTTGCTTCGTTGGGCTGGCTGGCAGCAACCATGGCCAGCTGAGGCTGTTCAGCAGCGCTTTGGATCGAATCGTGTTCTGTCATCATTCCTATGTACTGACGACCGCTGTCGGTTTTGACTTCACCTTTTTTCAGCGCTCGTCCCACACTACGGCGCGATGAGTTTTTCAGGTACATCATGGCAGCGTCGGTCTGCTCCTGACTAAATGTGAGCTCCGGAGCTTTATCCTCCGGGCCGGCGCCAGCCAGTAATGAGCGGATTTGTTTATCGCCTCCGGGCAGATCGGATACGCCGTTACAGAGGTCACCCCAGGCATCAGCGTCCTCTTTGGTGCAGTAGTTGCGATGGATGTCAGCGGTGGCAAACAGGTCCTTTTCTGGCGCATCAGGTTTTGATGAAAGGGCTTTTTTGACTGAGGAACTGTTAACGCCCCCCCCGCGAGACAGGCTCGCCTGTTTAGCCCCGGCCTGACGAGAAATTTGTGTTGCCTGGCCCGACGATGATTCGCTGCAGATCGAGTCAGGAACGGTGTAACTGCGCCTGGCGTCCTCCAGATTCTTAATCTGTTGGGCATACGTCGCGTACTGTTGCATGTTCTCGGTCGATTGCTGAATCATTGCGGCAATCTTGTCATTACCTGAGCTTATCGCCCCTCCTATTTGTTGGTTGGTGGTGAGAATAGTGCCCAACGTCGCGTTAGCCGTTGAGAGTTGAGGCACAACCTGTGTCGTGATTGGTATGCTGCTGTTAACGTTGACCGTATAAGCGGATGCCGTGAAGCTGGATAACATCAGGCTGCCTGTTACGGCCGCTAAAAGTTTTATCTTCATAGAATTTCCTGAATCAGATTTGCAGGCTGCGGGCGGCGATCAGCTCGCAGGCCAGTCTGTTAATCACGTTGCCGTGATCTGTCTCTTTCGCTTCTTTCTGGCGTAATTCGATCAATTTAACCGCGCTACCCGTAGGGAAGGCGTCGGCAAGAATTGAGCGAGCGGTGCGGCCATCAAGCATTTCGTACAGCTGATCACGTAGCGCGGCATCTTTCGGCGTGGAGTTCAGCGCCCAAAGTTCTTTAGGGCCAAGGGTGTTTTTGAGTATCTGTACCACACGCCCTGTTTTCAGCCGGAATACTGCGAGGAAATGGGTTCCGCTGCCGTCAGGAGATGCACCAGAGCCGATATACCGGAAAGCCTGAGCCGTATGCGCCGGGACACCAAAATGCTCAGTCAGGAGAGGTAAATCTTCATGACTGACCTGCATCAGGTACAGGCTGTTCGCAGACTTCAGAATTTCGTGCGGGAAGTGGTTCAGGTATTGAGAGCTTAAAACGGTGCGGATAAAGAATTTTCGGTTTTCAAGATCCTGAGTAACCAGCTTGTTCATAATGAAGGGGATATCCTTCGCATTATGCAGCTCGTCGTAGATTTTGGTTTTTACCTCCTGCGCCAGCTGTATCAGGCGTTCGTGATGGAAAGGACGGTATGCCTCAGGCAAATGACTCATGAGCTCGTTGCGGTACTGGGGCAGCTCAAAGTGCCCGGCAGCCAGCTGGCCAGCATAGAGATACATGAGACCTGTTTTAACTTGCCCGGCTCGAGTTTTACCGCCTACGACGTTGTTAAGGTCGATTGCGATAACACGGGTATCCGGATTAAGTTCAAACACCGTCCGACCGGCAAGCATTTTGTAGGAACTTAATGCGTCACCCAGGCAGCGACCAATGTAAGAGAGAAGTTTTTCACCACTACCTTCACGCGTGATCTCTCCATACTGGGATTTGACGTCTTCGTCATTGAGATAAAGCTGCAGGTCGCTCAGTTCAGGCATTGCCTGGTAATGTGCTCTTGTCGCAGCTTTAATCTCTCCTTTATTAAAAAGCAAATCGCGAACTTCGTACCATGTGGCTTTACTCCACCACGTCTCATCGTACTCGTGGCGTATCCCCGTTTTATCCAGAGCTGCGTCTACTTCCGGTTCGAGTGTCTGTGCATAAAATACCGGTTGTTTATCAGCATTAAATTCATAGGCTTTATCAATGACCTTGCTGAGAATCTGGCGACAATCCTGAGCATTAGGAGGGATACCTGTCTCCGGATTGACACAGAGTGTTTCGCAAATATTGACCAGATATTCCTTCTCAGGAGTCAGTGGGTATTTCATTCCCAGCTGGACATCAAAAGGGTTTTTGCAATATTCACGGCTGTTTTCCAGTATCAGACCAACGACTTCATGTTTCCGGTGAGATGGAAGTGCATCACGAATCAGCCTGACCAGCCCTTGCGCCGAGAACCCTTTATCTATGTAAGATAAAAACGGCAGGCTATTTTGACCTGAAAACAGTATTGCCTCACTTAACGAACCCAGCGCGACGGATTTACCCGTTCCCGGTTCCCCGGCCACGATCTCAGTAAATTTGGTCTGAAGGTTACTCGCAAGTTTGACCGGGAAAGGTTTGCCGTCAGGAGTGCCAAAAATAATGCTTGCATCGTCAGCCCAGGGTGTTGCCGGACGCTGCAATGGCAGAAGCGCCAGAGCTGCTGAAAGGGGAGGAAACATTAATGATGGAATACTCAGCGCATTGGCACCGACCATCGTTGATACCCAGGCGCGAACAGGATCGCCAAAGGTATCTGTAACCTCACAAATACCCCATGACTGAAGCCCCTTCTTCAGAAGAGTTCTGTTTCGTTTAGCTATCTCTTTTGTGCGCCCCCAGGTTGATGCGCAGATAGTCATTACACATATCGGCTCTGATTTGCCGGCGTTTTCAAGCCATTGAACTGAGTTGTAGATAGGGCGAATAGGCGGCAGGAGCGCAGCCATGCTAAGCACCAATTTTTTCCCGCCCAGAACGTTGAGACCATTAGGCATCAAATCCATTCGTATACGCCAGGGAAGGGTACGACTCATTTTGCTGAAAAGCTGGCTGAAAGTTTCAGGCTGCTGCGGCCCGAGCGATACGGCTAATGTTGAGTGCCATAAACCGTCGAGACGAATGAAATCACCTTCAACTTCAGGCTTGCTGTTAAACAGCTGGTAATTGAGATGAGGGGCAAGCAGGGAAGAATGATCATCTCCTTTCGGCAAGCCGTGAGGCCATTTAATGTCTCCGGGCAGAAAAGGTCGCCAGGTCGAGGAGGTACTTTCTCTCTCTGCTTGTTCACGCAGATGAAAGCCAAGCTCACGGGCATTCATTAATCGAATACGCGTCCCGAAATCCCCCTTACCAAACTGGTTTTCCAGAGTGCTGACGAACGTATCGTGGCGGATTTTTAAACCTTCAAGCTCCTGAAAAGCCGGGTTTTGACCATAACGGGCACCTGGCGTGTTTTTAAGTATTGTTTCTCTGCGTTTTTCCTCATCTTTTATTTCAGTCGGAGCTAATGCCTCACGTGCGGTATAAACCACCATAAATGCGCGCTCCCGGGCCAAAAATGGCACCATTTTTTCAATTCGCTCGTCCAGTATGTCAGTTAAATCAAGCCCCATACGTTTGAGTGAGCGATACTGGTGAGCCAGTAATTTACGCAACTCTTCTTCGGCTTTATCAGGGTCCTTTTCAAAGACAAAGCTAAGCTTATGGCCAACATTCTTGAATTCACTGTTCAGGAGGTTCTGGAGGCGGTCGATATAATTACTGAACAGGGAGGTATCTCTCTTTTCTTCCTCTGTTAAAGCCTCTTGTTCATTAAACTGGCAGTAGGTCCCCTCAACCTCAAAGACACTGGCGTAATGGCCTTGGTCAGTTAGGAAGATATACGGGGCATCCATCTCCGGCCGACGTTTTTTGTCATCGTCGGTCAGTCCTATTGTCGTGCGTAAGTCACAGTAGCGGGTGAAATCATGTCCCAGTGCATATCGAGAGGCGTAGGCCAACGCCTCTTCAACGCATTGAAGCGCAGAGACTAAAGGATTTTTCATGGTATTACTCTCAGGTGGGCGGTCAGGGATGACTGCGATACTCATTTAGCAGAGATTGCCAGGCTGTTGGCTGAACTGCAGGTTGTTCGATGTGATCGTTAAAGATGTCTGGGTTTGGAATAAGAGCGATGTGTCTTAATCGCTGTTGTAGCTCTTCTCTTTTCTCCTCGGGGACCTGTATAAGCGCTTGCCCAAACTCCCCAGGATGGCTCGTACTCCAGAAAGCCTCAGCTTCTTTTCGATGTTCGATTAGCCAGTGAAGAACTGCTGCGGCCCCCTTTTTCTGGCGGGAATCTCCATGTCTCCGCGCAGTGATTACCGTTCTTAACAAGAGGCTGAGGTCTTCAGGTTTTAGTTCAGGGAGATAAACCATCACACCATCATTTGCCCCCAAACTGTTAAGACGGCGACTGCACGCACAAACAGGGCAAACCACGCCAAGATTTGCATCATCGTGATTATCCGGATTGCCATCTCTGAAAAAGAGAGTGTGATGTCTGCTGTAATACTCGCAGATGGCACATTTCCCGCCTGATAGTTGGTGGGCGCGTTGCGTTAAAACAGGTGAGGGCGCGGCGATATCATGGCCCCAGATTTGTTGACCAACATTGAACGTTTCCTGTTTTACCGGGAACGCTAAACGCAGATATTCCAGATCCATTCGAAGCCATCGCCGGCAGCGCTTAAGTAAAAGCTCTATAAGCTCGTTATCAGCTGTTGAAGAACGTAGCTTCATCAGCTGTTCGGAGAGGCGATTTATTGGCAGAAGATAAATTTCGTTGTCGTTACCGTATGCATCGCGCGTGATCCCGCAGAAGTGAAATCCCTCACTAATGGGTTCGACGATTGAACAAAACGCCACATTCTCAGGCGGCTTAATAAGCAGGGAATCCGGCTTATTATCTGTTTCATCATCTAAACATGCCTCAATTTCGATGGGGCATATCGTGTATAACCTTTCAGGAAGTTTTAGCATTCAGGCTGCTCCGGCAGGAACATCCCTATTTCAGCTACGATTTTCCCCTGACTCTGAACCGGGATTTTATAACCTACACCGCCAATTTGCCCCATGACGGCTCTGACTACTTGCTCTGTTACGTCTGTCTCTTGTTTTGTTCCTTTTTCGGCTGCGTAAATACGGTCATGGGCTTCTGAATAATAAATTTCGATGTTCATGGGTAAGGGTATTCCTCCGGATTAGTGAGTGAAGCTCCGGCGCACGGCCGGAGCGATAATTTCAGGATTTAGCCGACGTCTACTGGATTCAGTTTGATAGTCGTTTGACCTTTTTTGATGAACTGGTCGAGGGCAATCATGACGAAGCCTGCACCCATGAAGGTCAGTACCCATCCCCAACCAATCTGAGGGTTTTTCTTTTTAGCAACCCAGAGACAAACCCCAATTGCCACGCACCCAATCCCACCGAACTTGGAAAGTTTGAGGATACTTTTTCCTGAGCCATCTGCGCTTTCCGCAACCCCGTCAAACATGCCGAAAAGATCATCGTCTGCATACGCGGGTAAAGTTAGCGGCCCAAGCAATAAAGTAAGGACCGCTCCTAATCGTGCGCGCAGTGAAGACAGCGCCATCAGGATGCGAACGGAAACGAACAGTGTGAAATTACGCATTATTACTACCTCTTTGTTGTTGAATTAATTCCAGGTTAAACCCAGTGTTTTTTGCAGTGCATTAAGTAGTTCGGGATTACACGCCAGCAGGATGCCAACTACTCCCATAACTATTCCGGTGGAAACATCTTCACGGGCTGACAAGCCGGTATGGCCATCAACTAAGGACCTTCTGGCTCGTCTAATCCCCATATAAAAAAATAAAACCCCGACTACACGCAGAAGCGTTAAGACGGCATCGATGGCCAGTTTCGCTTGCCCCATAGATTCGGGGGCATAGGCTATGGCATCGAATGACACATCTCCGAAACTCAGCGTGTGAGCCGCTTTGTTCATCATTTGCTGCATGGCGATGAGAGCGCCGCCCAGACAAAATGACGCCAGGGCTTTCATGCCGTTTGCCGGCTTTCCACTGCGGGATCGCTTGACGACCGATATCAAGGTGGCCAGACAGCCCAAAGCGCCAAAAAATAACCCCAGCGCCAGAATGAGACGTATGCCGCTGGTCTTTAGGTTGTCAGCTACGTGGACTAGGATTTGGATAGCGTCCATCAATCCCCCTGGCGAATTACGCCTTTACTGGTTACGACGATTCGGCGCTCAGCATCAATGCTGCGGATTGTCAGGCCATTTACCTGATCCCCGGGTTGGACAGACCATGTACTACCGTTGTGGGTTATCCAGGCCATACCCGGATATACGGTGTTAATGCGCCAGCCTTTCAGGCCGCTATTGCCGGCTGCTGATACGTTTTTCACGCGGTGAGCGGTCGTAGTGGTGGAGCCCTTCTGAGGTGCTGACGCCTGCTTTGTACTGAGGGTATTTAACTTTGCCTCGATATCAGCCAGGCGTTTTTCGCTATCCCTTACCCTGTCATTCAGGAGTGTTATTGCCTGCCGGTTGGCTTCGCCGTACTCCTGAAGCTCACTGACCTTCTTGTTATCGAAGGAACCTGTCGCTCCAATAAGCTCCCGGTCAGTGTCTTCAGTCAGTGACTGGGATGGCATCGGCTCTGTCAATTCATCAGGAGCGGCTGAATTCAGATCACTGTCCTGTTTACCGGGTGAGTTGAGGTCTTTCCCTGTTTTCACCTCCTGCTGAGCAGGTGTGGGTGAATCAGGAATAAGCGCCCGGGCGGGCGGTTCATCAGGCCAAAACGCATACGCCAGAAGAGCAATCACGGCAGCGCCAGCAAGCAACAACGTTTTAAGGTCATAACCCCACAGCCCCCATTTAGGTGCTGCAGGTGCTTCTTTTGCCGGCGCCGTGTCTGATTGGGTCTCCAGCTCATTTGCGGGAATTGCATTAACTTCAGGTAATGCGGAAGCCTCCGGCTCCAGGTCCGGATCAAAAAAACTATCTTTCATGATGGTCCCTTAGGGTTGAGCTGCAGGCTGGCGGGTACCTGTGTTTGTGCTGGTTGGAGTAGAGTAGGTGACTCGGTCGTTTTCTGTAACAGCAGACATGAAGAGAAGCGCTACAGGTTGGCCACGATCGACAATTACTTGCTTCACGGGTAACTTCTGAGCATCGTTTGCAATCACCTGGCCTGCCTGTTGAGCTGCACCGCCTAAAATCGTACCAGCGACAGCTTCACCATTTGGCATGCCAACACGGCCCTCGATTTGGTTGTAACCATTACTCAGTATCTGAGTGTTGGCGCTGGCATAGAGCTGGCCACCAAGCCCAAGGCCGTGAGCGATTGCCGGCAATATAACGCGGCTGCCGTATCGATTATTCACGCTCGAGGCAACGGAAGAGCGGAGCGTATCAGGCATAGCTGCCGAAATATCGACGCGCCATGTGTCTCCATTCCAGGTCATCTGGTTGAAATGGATCTTAACCCCGTCTCCTGCAAGCTGAATTCCTCTGGCCATCAACTGAGCCCCTTTATAAGGACCGGCGGGGATATGAGCCAGCACATCCGAATTTGTATTGTCGGAGTCAATCTCAGTATCGATCACCGCTCCGGGGCGGCTTCCCGCTGGAATTAAGACACGATTAGCATTCTGGCCAGAGCTGTAAGACGCGGGTTGCAAAGTTACTGGAGCCAGGCTTTCCGTCCATCCTGAATAGGCGTTAACGGTTCTTCTCTCTCCGGCATTTCCTGACTGTGCCCCTGCGGTTACGGTCATATTGCCGGCGATACTTGCCAGTTCGCCTGTGGGAGCAACCCGCTGTGCTACGAGTTCTTTCAACAAGGCTTCAAGTGCTTTTTTACGATCCGGGTCAAGACTTTGCTGGGGCATATGTTGCTGCGGAGCATACTGAGCTTCTGGAGCTGGCTTAGGCACAGGCGGCGGAGCTGGGGTCGCATCTATTGGGGGAACCTGACGAACAGTGCCGGAACCAATTGACGCAATGAAGCTGGAGTTTGCGGCCTGGGCCTGTTTTGCCCCAGCCTCATTGTTCTCGCGTAGTATTTTATGGTACTGCGGCGTTTCCGGAGCTGCTTTTCCTGAACCCCCGGCAGCTTTATCCACGTTGATTTTGGATACCGACTGCGGTGCGCTCATCCACGAAACCAGTAGGAACCCAACCGCAAGTATTACAAAAATGACAGTTACGAAGATAATGCCGGTTTTTTTGACGTCCCGGCCGACGTCTTTATCTGCTCCCATAATTACTCCAAAGAAATTGATAAATAGACAGTTTTGCCGGCGCGGGAAAAGGCAACCTCAGGCGTGAGAGGTAATTTATAGAGCCAGGTTCCATCGCCGGAAGCCTGTGTCAGCTCAAATTCATCGCGAATTTCGCTACGTGTGCGGATATAGAGATCGTCACCCATCTGCCATACCTGGGTGTCAGGTAACTCACCTTGTGTTTTTAACCGGCGCGCTTCTTTCGGTGGTACGCCGTTGAGAAATGCCTGAAGTGTTGGATTATTCAGGCCAATTTTCGTCTGCCCGGCAGGAAGTTTTTTAGCCTGCGGCCCGCGCTGAGGAATTCGAAGATCCAGACGACTGTCTATTACGCGTGATTTCGCTTGGTTACTGGCCTCACCACTGTTCAGGTCGATAATTATCGGTACCGCCAGACCTTTCAAATAGACCGTTACATTTCCACGATCATATAAACGTCTGGCCTGTACAGTCATCACACTACTTTCTGGAATGAAATTGACCGCAAAACCAGTTGGATTCCCGTTGTAAGGCGGGGCCGCCAGAGGCCAGGGCGCACCGGTGTTGTCAGTGAACATTACTGTACTGGCCTGAAATGTTGTGGTCCTTAACACAGGTAAAGAAGCGCCGGGTGAGAGGTTAATGGTTAGTGTTGATATCCGGGGGACGATATCTGCAGCCTGCCAGGCGCGGCCACGACTAGCGCCATCCATGACTTCACCAACCATTTCAATCCCCTGCTGATCCCCTAATGGATTAGCCTGACTCATTGCCCAGGCTTGAGCTGAGGTAGGGGGGGCTGGCGGCGCGGACTGTCGAAGAGGTGCTGTAATATCTGTCTGAACGGTTTCTTGCGGTGGCTGGTTGTTGGTCTGGGCTGTTGGCGTTGTTGGAGCTGGTGCGGCTGGTAATTCGGTTGTTGGGGTGTTTCCTGTTTGGGCTGGAACCCAGTCAGCGGCAAGCGCAGGCGCAGCTGATAGCGCGATCGCTACAGCCGGAATAATCAAATATTTCATTTTTTTACCTGAATAAAGTTAGCTAGCGTCTCGGGTGATAATTGACACTGCTTCAATACCTTCTGGCTTGAGCGAGACATCCGTGCGCTGGATGCGAACGATGAAGATAAAGTTTTGCGAAGGTAAGCTTCGGGTTTGACCGTCAAGACTGAGAGTAACCGGATACTGAATATCCCACATATACGGTCCGTTTTGACTTTCCTGGCCACGTCGGTAAATCATCCCTTTGCGGGTGACGTTTGCAGACATCAGCATTTTTTCAGTCTTCACCTTGGAGAAAAGATTCGAATTCGTCAGCGCGTTGTAGTAGCTGGCGAAACCTTCCTCAGAGAATTTTTGTTGCTGATCGCTTATTTGCGTCCGGTAGTTCTTAAAGTCGAGCTGGAAAGCTGAACGTATAAGCTTATCGCCGAAGTCGATTACATCGTCATCTTTGTAGGCAGGTTCATCAGTGGGAACCTGCTTCAGAACACTACCTTTATTGGTCGCAAAGTATTTGGTGGGTGGGTTAGCCACCTTGTAGACCAGCCAGGCGTTAACAGGAAACTGGAGAGCGCTTACTGTACAGGCGATAAGCGCAACCTGGAGCGCTTTCCGGGCGAAGCCTGCGTTAAGCATGTTTTTTTGCTGTAACTCCAGCGCATCCATAAATGGAATCATCGGATCGTCAGATTTGCGCAGGGCTTCATCTACCACAGGAGAAGCCTCCTTTTGGGAGGCTGATTTCTTTTTCATTTCTGCGTGTCTTCCATCAGTTCAGGGATATGAAGGATGATGAGCCTGTCCCTGAATCACCTGCAGCTGGTTGCGGTGTTGCCTGCAGCTGAACTGCAGAACGGGACTGAGTGGCCGGAATGTATGAGCTGTAAGACGATAAACTTGCTGTTGAAGGCAAATCACCCCATGGGTCGATTGTTGAGGGAACATAGTCATTAATTTTATCGCGCGCTGCAGAGCAAATTTTCTGGCCGATCTGGTTTAAGGCATTTGCCAGATTGGGAAATATTGGCGCGGTAATAGTCGTTGAAATATTTCCCAGACAATCTCCGAGTGATGCGGAAACATTATTTTGCCGCTGCGACCATGCCTCGGCTGCTTCTTTAGCCCGGTTGTAACCGGCCTGACTTCCTGCCTGCGCAGCAGTACCCGCTCTGCAGGAAGCTGCATCAGCAAAAGGGATGCACGCCAGACAGATTAATGTGGATAAAAGGGTACGACGTATGTTGTGCATGATGACCTCACATCGGTTGTGGTTGAATAGCCGGCTTAGCCTGTGCATGAGGTGTCTGAACCGGCTCCTCGGATTTAGGTGGCGCATATGCCTGCGAGAAACCCAGTTTGCTGTGCAGTGCCGGCGGGATCTTTTCGGGAGAAATCAGGGGAACCGCAAATTTGTGCGCGTCCTTGCCCTTCATCTGAAATGCAAAGGTGTCGTAGTTCACCTCCGCGTTCTTGAGCGTATTAACAGCTGAAGCGTGCCCAATGAGCTGGAGTACGCCGTTGTCCTGTACGCTGTTTAGGGCAAGATATGTATTGCCTTTCTCTGTCGCGCAGATTCGTGCAAGGACATTTTTCATTTCTCCTTCATGACGAATAACCCCCTGCAGATAATCCCCGTGCCCTTTCACCAGATGCGCCAGTAGTTCACCCTTATCATCAAGCGCCGCCATCACTACAGAACCTGCAGCTTTAGAATGATTCGGAACGGGGGCGTTTACTGGCGGTACCTCAGGCGCAATCTGACCCTTTCCATCTGGACTGGTGTAGAGCAACCCGTGTCCGCTGGGTGCGGGAGAGGAAAGTGGCAGATTGTTGTTCTGAATAATCTGCTGCTGCAGTTTCCAGAACGCATTGCCGTCGTAAGCGGCCAGTTCCGCCGGTGCCACTGCATGCTTGTTCGCTACAAGCAGCTGGTTGTCGATGGCAGGAGTTACTGTCCAGTGGTTACGATGCGTATCAAGCCGTTCAAAACCTGTAACATTGCCCTCGGCATCCTTCACCGGCACGTTTACGGTGACAGCCTTCTTCCCGAGATACTGCAGTTTGACCATATCGCCAGGCTGATTACCGCTATCCTTTAACGCCTGTTCCAGCTCAACGCCCCAGTATGTTTTGTTGCCGCTTTTGGTACGCATCTGCACGTAAAAGCTTTCGGAGTTTGATTTATCAAATTTGTACGGTGCCTTTCCGGCATCGAGCAGTTTGCCAGTCAGGCCGGTGCGCAAGGTTTCTTTATCCAGGACGCTTAATTCCGGTGTGACTGGCTGAACCGGTGCTTCTTTCGGCCTAGCTGTACCATCAGAAACTGCTGGTTCCGCAACACTAGGACCAGGTGCCGGCGATACAGGCGCCGAGGCTTCAGGACTTGATTCAGGACCGATATTCAGGCCATTTTGCGGAACGGTATTCTCTGCCCGGGCTTTCAGCAGCGCCTCAAATTGTTCACGCTGCTGAGGATTTTTGAAATGAACATCGATGTTGTGATCAGCGATCAGCCCCATGGTTCGCCGAATGAACTCGTCACTGCCAGTAATTTCTACGGCACCACGTTGATTCGCTTTGGCAGAAAGCAGCGCCGCCAGGATCATTCGATCATTCTCGCTGGCTTCGGGAGTGGCCATCACAATGCGGTCGCCGTAATCGCGGAACGCATCCTGTCCATCGAGAGAATAAATCCAGGTTCTGTCTTCCTGGCGGCTTGTCAGTCCCTGAAGCAGCTCATCAAGATTTATAAGAGGTTTTGGATCATCGCCCGGGCTGATATCACCCGCCTGGCGCCCAAAGGTAAAGTTAAACCCATTTTCTGCTGCAGCTGGTTCACTGTCGCCGGCGGGCGCCATAATCTCAGGTTCAGCGGTATCAGAATTACCAGAAATAACAGGCTCGTCTGTTACCGGTGCGATCGGTTTAACGACTGACTCTGTTTCTGAAGCTTCAACCAAACCTGGTGTGGGCACCTGTTCAGGCTTTTCTGGTGCAGGCTCAGGAGCGACAGGCTGAAGTGTTTCAACAACATCTTCAGTTTGCACCGGCTTATTAATCGGATCGAATTCTGGTTTAACCTGTTCGCCATCAGGAACAGGCACTTGCCCGTTATGCTCAGAGAGTTGCATTGTTGATTCTGGCGTGGTTTCTGCTGCCGGCGGTACCGTTTCTGTATCCGCGGCCGGGGCTGGTTCAAGATCAGATTCTGCATGGGGGTTACCAGGAATGCTGTCTTCTGATACTGGGCCGGCAGGCGCCTGACTCATAAAGTCTGCATATTCTGAAAGGTCTATTTCTTCTGGTGCTGGGCCAGCATCATGCTCTGGTGGTAGCTCCGGTAAGATTTGATTGTCTGACATAGAATTATTCTCGCTAAAGGCCTGACGCCAGTCAGGAAGCAACGGGTCGAGCACAGGCGTAAGTTGATCGCGAACGGCGTTGATACCGCGGGAAGTGTGAATGTCATTAAAGTCACTAAATGAACCCGCGCCGGCAAAAGCAAGAGCACGTTCGCTTTCGGTGAACTGGGGGATGAGGTAAATACCACCGATGGCTTCTGCGGCCTCGCGGGCTTTATTGAGGCCTTTGTTATCATCTTTTGTGAAGTCATCTTCACCTAAAATGATGTGCGCAGAATCGGGATACAATTCACTAAGCTTGCGTGACACTGTCACCATGTTGCCGGCGTCAACCGTCATTATTACCGGCATACCGGTGGCCTGATGGAGGCTTGCCGCAGTGGCGTATCCTTCAGCGTAAAGAAGAGGCACACGCGGATTCAGCTCCCCCCCAACGACAAAGAAATTTCCTGTCTTCTCAGCACCTTTCTTCAGGTTTTTGGTGCCGTCCGGTTTGATGTACTGCAGCGACCGCAGCTCGCCGTCGCTGTTTCGCAGTGGAATGACCAGATTGTCGTATTTATCCAGACGAACCCCGTCCACTGCCGGCACACCTTTTCGGGCCAGGTACGCGTGAGTCTCCGGGGCCGGGGGCATTTTGCTCCATTGCCGCGCCAGCGTTTTCCCCATCTGCGTAAACTCAAGCTGAGACTGTATTTCCCGATTCCAGCGCTTTTGTGCAGCCAGCGCACGCTGCTTGATGGCCTCTGCCGGGTCATAGGTATATGAGCCGGTGGAGGTCCAGTTTACCTTCCCTTCGCTTGCCCGGTGATTCTCGTACCATCCAGCAGGTCGGCCATCCATGAATCCCTGGTAAACACCAGAACCTCCGGGATAGTCTCCATTCTTGTTTTTATGCTGAGAGATATTTTTTTGACCTTTAACATATACACGATGTTTCTTGCCATCCATTTCGGGTAAATCGCCAGCGGGAAATATGAAACCCGCATCCTGAAGCACCTGTGCAAATTCTTCAGCAGGCGTCAGATTATTGGTGGTGGTCTGGTTCGGCTGTGAGATGGTGTTTTCAGGAAGCCAGTGCTTCACCTTCTCAAGGTCGGCGTCTGGTTTTGCGAACCAGAGTTTTTCTGAACGATCATACTCAAGGGCATAATTTCCATCAGCAAGGCGTCCGGCCGCGCGAAGTGCGGCCTTTTTATTATCCGGCGTGATAGTGAGGTAGGTACGTTTTTGCATAATCAGTTCCTGCTTTTATTCAAAGAACCGGCGGTACCACCAGGGACGTCCGGTCAGCTGCCTGCCACGCAGGAGACTAATCAGTCGTTGCCACAGTACGGTGATGGTAAAGCCGAAGAAGGAGAGGATCCGAAAGAAGATAATCAGAATCGTGACGGCCCAGAACGTACTGGTCTCGGGCCATTGGAACCACGCAAAGTACAACGCAAACAGGACAACCGGGATGCCGAAAATTTCCAGCCGGCGTCCTGCATCACGCCATTCACAGATTTTCACAGCGCTTCCCTCCGTGTTATTTCACGAGGGCTGATAACCGTCAGGAGCTCTTTGTGGTCGATTCTTCCGCCCTGATACATCCGCCAGGCTTTATCACTCATCCGCTCACCGCGTTCGCTGAGGTGGTTATCAATCCAGTTACGCCACTGAGTGTGTTTCAGCTGGCCAAGGGACTCTTTCACCTCGTCATCAAACACCAGATATTCCCTGACCGACTGGCGTTTCCCGTCTGTTGTCCGGAGCAGACGCTGGGTAATGACATACTGCAGGTTACTGAGCAGGTTCCAGGCCATCGCTTCACGCTGATCCTCAGGAACCAGCATCAGGGCGCGGGGGATGGTTTCCCCGGGGGAATTGGTGTGCATTGTGGACAGACAGAGGTGTCCGGACTGACCGTTCATGATGGCGCCGCTGAGCGTTTCCGGGTCGCGAATCTCACCCACACCAATTATGCCCGGGGCACGACGCAGCGTCAGGCGAAGGTGTTCAGCGAATGAAGCCACGTCCCTGCCTATCTGTGACTGTTCAGGCATCAGAATCGCATCGGGGAAGTTCAGCAGGAACTCGATAGGATCTTCTGCCGTGACTATCTTGCGGTCGGGGTCGTTCAGGGCGGTATACTGATAAATCGACGCCAGAAGGGTGGATTTACCGGACCCGGTTTCCCCGGTGATCAGGCCGAGGCCCTTGTGAGGCAGCAGGCAGGGGAGCAAGTCCTCTTCTAGCCCCAGTGCGTCGAGCTCTGGGATGACAGTCGGGATGGTCCTGAGCGTCAGTGCCGGTACCATGTCGTAATCACCGATAGTGGCCTGAACAAAGTTACAACGAAAGCGCAGGCTTTCCCCGCGCGCCAGTCCATAGCGGTTATACATATCGCCGGTCAGCTGCAGTGCCCGGTCCACCCCTTTTCCGGCCTTCAGGTCGCCTTTGATCTGCTCCGAAAAGACGTCATCCATCAACCGGGTTAACTGTGGCGGCTCGATGCGAAACTCACTGGCGCGAGTTTTACGTCCGTGCAAATCCACAACCAGCGGACCGCCTCCCTGCAGGAAAATATCGGAAACATTGTTGCGGGAACAGTGAACAAGAAAGGACCGTAAGGCATCGCCGGTGATGCCACCGTGCTTATGGAAATCAAATGCCGGTAACATCATTGCGCCTCCTTGCGGATGACAGGTTTCCACTGTTTTTTATCCACGACAAAGCCTGCCGGATCCTGAATGCGTTTGACCTTATCGCCAATCATCAGCTCATCCCGTGTACCGGTGACGCTCTGCTGAGTTTCCTTCACATCCGGCGCCTGGATAATGCCCTGCTGCAGGAGTGTGGAGTAACGTAGCATGCCGGTGTAATCACGGGTCAGGCGGTTAAAGTTCGATTCAAGCGTCCGGTCTGCACTTTGCCGCCCATCCTCCCATCCCTTGCGAACCGCAGCTTCCCAGACGGCTTTTTCCTTACTGTTTTTGGGACGTACGCTGGCGTCCGGTGTATCGATGCGCTTGTTGGCCAGACCCGGCAAAAGCCAGGTACGCCAGCCAGGTGGATTACTGACGAACCGGGCCGGCACCAGAATGTTATACGTCCGGTATGCCGTGCGGATCTGGTCAGGAGTGACATGGGCCAGGTCAGCAGAGGTGGCGATCACCGGCGGCAGGTAGCCCTGCCGGCTGATGAGTGGGCGGAAGTCGTACATCGCGCTGAGGGTGCTGTCCCGTTCCGTCAGTATCTGGCGGAGTTCCCAGGCGCGCTGGGCCTTCCCTCCCTGAAAACCGACGGTCTGGCCAGCATCATTGAGCATCTGCCAGACGGTATCACTCAAACCGTTGTAGTCATTTGCAGCCGGGTTCAGGTAATCCTGAATACTCCCGGGTGGGGCATCTTCAGCAAGCGCCGGCAGAGTGCTGAATAACAGCAGACCGGCAAGTAACGATCGTTTCATGCAAGACGACCTCCCTTATCAGGCAAGGTGAAATAGAGATGAAGCTCCAGCGGCTGCTGCTTCAGGGTGGCACGCCAGCCAATCTGAGTTTCCAGCTGGCGGAGCAGGTTTTCGAAAGTGATATTACTGACATGAACGCTGACTGGCAGAGGCAGGCGTACGCCACTGTAGGCAAAGTTCAGCCCGCGCTGACTGGCCAGCTGAGCCAGCAGCTCGATGGCATCCCCCTCCCAGTCAAGCGACAAGCGATCGCTGTTAGCAGTGAAAGAGGCAGCGAGACGGCCGGGAGTCTGGTTAAGCGCACCGTCCAGATAAAGTTGTTGTTGTGCATTGCGGAGCTGTGAGGCATCAGTGGATGCCTGCTGCACGGTTACGGATGCTGTTGGCGCACGCTGCGGCTGACAGCCGGACAGCAGCAGGACTGCTAGCCCGGCAATAAATGAGATCTTCATGCGGAGTGTTCCTTTAATGAAAAGCAGGGATACTGGAGACGTTCTGGAGGTAAAAAGTGAAATTAATGGCAGCAGGTAATGACGTACGCTGACTCACTATGCTGATGGCCAACAAACTGCAGACCAGCTGCATACCAGCCAACCGGACAACGATACTCGTTAAAATCACGTCCACCCCAGTTGCCCATCTTCGTACATTGGCTTTGCTGCAGTGAACCACCGGCGGTCCAGACTCTGTTCTTACATGACATGACTGCGCCGCTTGCATCACGACTGATTAAGCCGTTTGTTGGACACGCCGTTCCGGCGGTGACGACGGCGTCCAGCTGGAGATATTCACCCGCAGAAAGCCGTTCATCGGAGCGAATGGTGCCCCCTCTGATCTGCCCACCGGAGTAAATCCCCTTATTATTTACGGCCCGTATCCAGTCGCTGTCTGACATGTAAAAGCCACCGCCCCAGGTGCTGTTCTGCCACCCGAGACTTCCCCGGGTAACTAACCATCCCCCGGTAGACGTAATGTCTGAGCTGGCATTGAGTCTCTGGTTAAAGTTGCCGTTTGCACCACTAACATCCCCGCTGAACGTCCCGGTAGCCCCTTTTACTGCGTTACTGAAGTTTCCATCCCGTGCGTTCAAAGCTCCTGCGTTGTTTAAATCGTTAGCGTTCATATCAATGGCGGTATGCATACGGTTCAGGTCTGGACGGCCATTAACCGCATATCGGTAGAGACGATCACTTTCAGATGCCTCCGTGCCCAGAACTTCAGAAGAAAGGTAGACCGCGAGGCGGCCCGCAGTACCCGTAAGACCATAGGTGGACAACGTCATTTTCCATGAGCCCCAGGCACCTTCGGCAACGCCTGCGGTCTGGATATATCCGCCGGCTCCATCAATGGACTGAGAGATATGTCGGAGACCTTTGAAAGGGATTTCAGTGCCGTTTTGCGTCAGCACAAATGCAACGAGTTTTTGTGACGCTTTTGGATTTTTTGCTATGCCGACACTGTAAGTCTGTGCGGCCGAGTTTTTCAACGCGAAACCTTCAGGGAGATAACCTGCCGTCTGCAGCTGCGTGCCAGAGAGCTGAACCGGTGTTCCGCCACTGACCTGACTAATTAACGTATCGCGGTTATCGCGGATATAGCTTTTAGCGGCTGCACTGACAGCAGCTATCTGGCGAGCATCCGTATTCCACTCCAGTTCCTGCATGTATTGGTTGTAACGGGGAAGGCCAACAACAATGGCCATCAGGACAATGAACAGTACAACCATGACCTCAATACTGATCACGCCACGGTGAATTTTCATAGGTAACGTCCTTCGAAATAGCCCTGAGTCAGGACTGAGATAAATGGAAGCAGGGAAGCTGTCGGGCAAAGGTAGAGGCCGAACGGGAACTGCCGCTGCCGGCAACATGCCGCGACGAGTAGCGCAGGGATGATGGCCAGCGCAGTTGCGCAGGCAACCTGATACAACGGGAACCACAGGGTCAAGGCCGTCAGCAGGCAAACATCACCCATTCCCAGCATTTCGCGCTGCTGCCCGCTGAGCCAACGCAGTACGCCAAGTCCCAGAAATACGCAGATAGCTTCGACCAAAATAACAAGGAGAGAGCGTTCCGGTAAGACGAATAAGGCGAACAGCAAACCGCTGACGGCGGCGGGAGCGGTGAACGAAAAGGGCATCCAGTACCCTGTGACATCGAGCGACAACAGGATGAAACACCAACTGGACAGCACCAAACCGCGAAACGCTTCCAGTGGCGTCAGAATCTCTGCCATGGCCGCCAAGATGATGCTGTGGGACAACAACAGCCAGAAAATCAGTAGCGGTAGCGACCATCGCAGAGACTGACCACCTACAGTCCCGGTTAGCCACTCTCTGGCCTGAGATTGCAGGCGTAGCCCGATGAACAGGAGGAGTGGCGACAGCAGGAGCCATATCATGCATGGCCTCCCAGTATGCGCAGATACCGGCTGTATATCAGGCGGGCATATTTCATCCGGCGCTGCTCCTGGATTTCAGTATCTTTAAAACCTGCGTTATACGTTCCCAGGCATCGCCAGCTAACACCACATACCTGTAGATGCTTCGCCAGTATCCATGCCCCAATCTGGATATTCAGACAGGGATTATCGAGCAAATCATCCTTTGACCTGAGCACACCCATGCGCACCAGTGCCGGAATGTGCGTTGAGTTGACCTGCATGATGCCGTAGTCATGACTGACGATTTTCCCGTTCTTATCCCGATTCACATTGATGGCCGTAGGTTTCAAACCGCTTTCCTGCTCGGCAATCGCTCTCAGTAGTCGGGGGTCTATTTGATAGCGGGTGCCGGCTGCATCAAAGCAATACGCCTGGGCTGGAAGGGCTGACACCAGAGAAAGGCCCAGGCACAACGCATAAAACCAGAGTTTCATTGTGCGAATCCTCCTGGGCGGGCATTGACTGCCCGCCCGTTCCATCAGGTGAGGCTCTTAAACTCAAGCGTGTTAGTGCCTGTGCTGCCATTGTCTTTCGTACACTGGCTACCGGCGGTGGAGGCGTTGACGGTACCAACATTGGTGCTGCCATTGATGGCTGTTTCAGCCACGGCCTGAGATACCTTGGTCGCCAGTGCTGCACAGGCAGCCATCGGCACTTTTTCATAGGTCAGCGTAAATCCGGTTTTTCCACTACCGCTGGAGACCGGGGCCAGCGTAACGTTGCCACCCCATGTGTTGAGAAGCGTTGCCGAGCCGGACGTCGGTTCACCAACCACGGTCATGGACTTGGGTACGCCATCAAACTGGATGAGCGCGCCCATCATGTTGGACGAACCGTTGAAGTCATAAACACCCTGAGTTTTAAGCAACGTGCGGGTGTTCGTCATCACTTCCTGGACATTCGCCAGCTCGTTGGATGTTTCGTTCTTGCCAAACAAACTGCCGGCATTGAGGAATATGGTGATGGCCATGATTGCGATTACCGCCAGAATAACCAGCATTTCAATACTGAGAACGCCGCGGTGAACCGTGTTTTTACGGGTCGATGCTTGAATCATCGAATTTTCCTTTTCAGTAAATAAAAGAATCCCGGCCGCAGCACTGCGGACAGGAAGGAGGTATTGAAGACAGAGGAGACTACTGGCCTATCTGACCGGCCATATCGTTGAGTTGCTGGATAACCAGCAGCATCAGGACCATGTAACCGCCGCAGACGGCGAACAGAAGTCCTGAAAGGGTGTTGATGCGGTTCTTCATCACCTTGACGGTGTTTTTAAGCATGTGCCAGGCATAGCGCTCCATGACGACCTGACTCTTGTCACTGTTCGCTTCAGAGGTCAGCAAGGCCAGCTTGTTAACCGCATCACGTGAGGGGAAATGATAGCCGGTTTTTCGTAGCGCAAGGCCAAGATGATCGCCATCGTTCACCCGTCGTCGAATCGCATTAAGACGTTCTTTCAGCCAGGGGGATGCATGCTCGGCCATCCGATTAAGGGCTTCCAGTACGGGAACGCCGGCATTGAGCAGGGCGGAAATGTTCAGCAGGAATACCACCCCCTGAAAGTCCTTATACAGAGACCAGGGCATCATACGATCCATCCACTGGCGTGGTTTGCCCGTCACATTGGGTAATGACCAGACAATCCAGCTCAGCAGCAGGAAAGCAGCTATTCCCAGTATGATGCCCTGTTCAGCGACCAGCTCTGAGCTGCTCCCCAGCCACCATATGGACCCTTCCCAGCTTTCACGGGGGAACAGATATGTCAGTGGTGGAAGAAAGTAGCGGTGGATCATCAGCATGATGGTCACGATAACGCCGACAAGCACAACCGGATAGGTCATCTGGCCGTAGACGGTGCTTTTCATTTCATCAATCCCTCTGACCACGTCAGCGGCTCTTTTCAGTGCCGCCACCAGTTGGCTGTCGTGTACGCCGGCACTGATAATGGCGCATTCCTGTCGGGGAACCCAGCCTGCCAGAGCCTGATCGAGCGAGAGACCATTCTGGATAGCCTTGATAAAATCGTTCAGCCAGATGGCCTCGCGGGAGGCCAGACGCCCACCACTTAGTGCGGTGTCTCGCATACTCTCCAGTGCCACTCCCAGGCGCTGATTATTCTCCAGCAGGAAAGCCAGTTCCTCGTAAAGCTTAAGGCGGTCCTTTGTAGAAAAGGTATGCCTATACAACCAGCGGGAAGCCTGATAACGATAATCATCAATGGATGACAGAAGGTCACTGATATTCATCGTTCTTCCTGATTAGTCGCTTATCTTCATCAAGTGGGCAAATACGCATCGCAGCACGTGGGTCCACGCGGCCCTGATTAACCAGCGCCAGCACATGATGATTACGCGTGATACCGCCTAGTTTATTCACCCAGTATGTCCGGGCATCAAGCTTGCCCTTTTCCCTCAGAATCGACATGAACGTCGCATCTGGGCAGATGATTTCTGCGACCACGCTTCGACCGGCAATACCGCCAAAGCAATGCTCGCAACCTTCATCATGTCGCATGAAAACGTTGTCGGTTTCACAGTTCTGCGTGATTTCGCTATGTACAAGCTGGGGCAAGTCCTGTGACCCTTTACACCATGGCACCTTACAGTGAGGGCAGAGCAGCTGGACCAGACGCTGACTAATGAGGCCGACAAACAGCTGAGGGTCAGATAACAGTTCCGGGCGCACATCAAGCGTCAACAGGCGCTCCAGAATGTTTATAGGATCGTTAGCGTGCAGTGTGGTTAACACAAGGTGACCGGTCATTGCATCAGTGATACAGGCACTGGCAGAGAAAGCATCGCGGATTTCACCAACCATAATGGCATCAGGGTCAATTCGCAGAGTATTCGAAAGGTACATACGCCAGGCCCGGAGGATGGCTTCCGGGTCACTTTTATCCGCAACGATAGGGCACTGGACAGCACCAACGATGGAGCCCTCAGGGGGATCTTCATATGTCACCAGATTCAGGGTCTGGTTATACATGGCCAGATACATTGACGCGCTGGTACGCAGCGTGGTGCTTTTGCCAGAACCCGTTGGACCACTCAGAATGATCATCCCTTCGGGAGTGGCCAGCAGGCGCTCCAGGAGCAGCCGCTGTTCCGGCAGGAAACCTAATTCCTCCGTTGTCGGCGGGCGTTTACTGTCATCCGGGATAAGGCGCATAACGACATGCAGACCATTCACCGTGGGTGTATGAGCATAGCGGGCCCCAAACAGACTGGTTCCTTTGAGAAACTGTGCCTTTATCCTGCCGTCCTGCGGTCGGCTGGCCGTAAATTGTGCGTCAGCAACGTCACACATAGACAGGACGATAGTGGAGGCCAGATTCTTGCCGTCTTCCACAGAGATGGTGTCGGTTTTAAACAACTCCCCATGAATACGCATTCGGATTTTTGTCACTCCGCCTTCACCAATCGCCATATGAATATCTGAGGCTTTGCGCTCTACAGCCTGACGAAACAGGCGTATGACGTGTTGTTGAGGCGCGGAAAAATCTCCATCGATAGCGGTATGTTCAGACTGCCCCAGAGCCTTGAGCTCGTCAAGCGCCACAAATGACGGTCGTATTTTGGGTGCCAGTTCGTAGACCTGCCGGACAAAACCCTGCACCCGGAGGTTATTACGATAGTTATCGGCTATGAAAAGTTGCGCATCACCACCAGAACCTTTCTGAAGAAATACCCAGTTATTAATGTCCGTGGGGACGGACGGAAGGGCGATGTCTGTCACTGGGCGTCTCCACTGAAGAGAAGATTATGGATCTTGCCATCCGGAGACGTGACCGATACTGAGGAGTCAGTGACTGTTGCAACGGTATAGCCCGTTCCCGGGAGCTTCTGGCCTGCAGAGGCTTCAACCAGAGAACCATCCGCCATCCGAAGACGGCAGCGGAGGAGGCGGTTAGAACCGGAAATCTCAGTAATCCGGGGAAGCGCTGAGGCCACAACCGGGCCCGGAATTGACGAGGGCGCACCCGTCACAATGGGGGCCGGAAGCACTGCATCCCCGGCGCCCCCGGATTGCTGCCAGTTGAGCATGGCTTTGTTACGCGCCGCGCGTGCTTCATACAGTACGGTATCAGCCTGAATACGCTCCAGTTCACCGATCGTGGCACTGCCATGAATGGTGGGTGCCGGATGTGATGGGGCATCTGTTTGTGCCAGCCCGGTCAGCGGCAGAGCCAGCAGGACGCTGGCCAGGAGAGTGCATTTAAGGTTTTGCATAAAGAGTTCCCTGAACTTGGTAATGAAGGCGGGCATCGCGCATTGAGGCCTTAATCCCGTTTATGCGTATTCCCGTGTCTGATATGTCCGTACCAAACAACCGGTCAACCGGTATGTCGGTCTGGAACGTAAAGCGCCAGCTCCTCCAAAGCAGCGGTATGGTGTGGTTATCGATGTCAGCCGTCGGTGTGTTGTTTTCAGCGAGATTGAGAACAAACCCCAGGCGCTGGCCATAGCTCGTCAAGCGTTGAGTGACTTCATCGGCATCCGGTAATTCATCGGAGGATCCTGAAGGGGGAACAGTGACGGGAAAACTGATACCTCCCATATCTGCGGCCCCGGGAATGTTGAAGTACGGGGTATATCCCGGAAACAGCTGCTGAGCTCGGGCGCGAAAATCGGCCACGTTGCCGCCTTTCGGTATTCGCCATGCAATCCGACTCTTACCATCGGCACATTCCGCTTCACTGAATTTCGAACCGGCTACACTGATGGGGACATTCCAGCCCTGGGCGCAGGCTTTAGCCACAGCTGACGGTCTGGGTTGCTGAAGCCAGGGCTTGATAACGGGTGAAGCACTGTTATTGGCTTTTTTCTTTGCTTCTAGGAGAGCCTTGCGCGCCAGTTCAATCTTTTTCTGCTGCTGAACCGAGTCGTAGTACTGCATTCCCAGCCACCCGGCCAGTGCAGCGATGGCGATAAGCGACCAGATGATCACTGGCAGGCGATTAGATATGGGACGCAGGCGGCAAGATTTACCTGTTGGCTGCCCGGAAAGAAGACTGGTTAACGGTGTTTTTTCAGCGCTGGCATTTGCCGAAAACCCTTCGGGGCAGAAAATCGTCCGGCTATCGGCTGCAGGAATGTAGTCGAGATAACGCTCCAGGACCTGGTGTATTTCAGCGGCTGTCCCCGTCACGTCAGAAAGCGGGGAGAGACGTCCATCGGTGGCCGCAACAAACCAGTAGCGATCGTCATGCAGATGGAAAACGCCCCATCCATCCCTGTTCAGCAAAGGCAGAATGACTAAAGCCAGTGAGCAGGCTCGTCGGGCCTGAGCGGTAGTCAGCTCTGAGAGTCCGAGCTGAACATGGCCGACCAAGGTGTCCTGCAGGCCAGGGACCATGACCCACGAACTGGCGTCTACATCTTTGATTTTTGCCCGGCATTCGCGACGGGAGATACTTTCAACGGTCTGCCAGTTAAGGCCGGCAATAAGCGGTGTTTTGCCCTGAAATACCACATCGAAAGGCATACCTGACATGTCATCCTCCCAGCAGAGTTGGTGTGATTAACATGACCAACATGGTGTCGTCTTTCTCACCATTAGCGCCACCGCCCAGACCGAAGAAACCAATGGAACCCACACCCTGCTTCGTTGCGCTGTTGTTGACCTGCTGAAATCCACTCAGAACAAGCGTCTGACCGGACTTCAGGATGACCTTCTGGTTAAAGGTTTTCAGTTTCGTTTTAACCAGCTCAACGGTTGTTTCACCACTGGTGAAGGAACGCATTGTCGGATCGTCACTCATGCTGATGGAGAACTGCAGTTCCATCTGGGATGCACGCGGCATGATGTAAGGCAGCATGGTCATATTAAAACCGGTGGTGATCGTTGATTTCTCGATAGAGGTCGTCGTGCCGACGTTCGCTGTCGATTCTGCGGAAACCTGACCGGCATAGTCCTGTTGAGTCCCCACCTGTACGGATACCGGGGACATATTGGTCGTGGTGTTGGCCTGCTGAGTCACCAGTGCGACATTGGCCTGCTCTTCCAGGGCGTGAAGGAAGGCTTTGGAGTTGGCAAATTTTCCGTCGAGGATGGAGACGCCGCCCGTTGCCGCGTTGCTGGTTGCATCAGTGAACGCGTTTGTCAGGGTTGCACCGACACTGCCTGAGGTGAACACAGCGTTCCAGTCGATGCCCAGCTGGCTTTGCCGTTTTTTGCTGATGGAATAGACCTTCACGTTCAGAACAACCTGGCGGTTAAGTTCCTGGTTACGGCCATCAATGTAGCCAGAAACAGCGTCCAGCACCTCCGGGGTGTCCGTGACTGTCAACATGCCGGCAGACAGCGACATGCGGCCGGTACCCGGTGTCAGCATTGCTTTTATCGTGCTTTCCAGATCTTTATAAAGACTGGATTTCATATCGGTTGTCGTACTTTGGGATGTATTAGAATCCCCGGACAGACCGCCACTCCCGCTACTTGAGCCTGATGATGTGGTTGTTCCACTGACGACTTTTGATGAGAAGGCCGTCTGATAGTCGAGGAACGTGACCGGGAAACTGCGTGTATCAGTCATAAAAATGCGAACTCTTCCGGACTCATAGCGCCATGACAACCCCAGGCGGGTCGTGATGTTGTCCAGAAAGCCTGACAGGCTCCCTTTCCACCAAATACCACTTAGCGTATTGGTTGTGACTGAACGGACAGGGGCCTGCGTGGCTCCCATTTGATTCAGTGGAACCATACCGTTTGCATCCGGAGCTGGCAGAGGGCCATTCATCTTTTCGGTTATGCCACTGCCTGCAACGGTGCTGACAGCATCTGGCGTAATGACCACGGGGATACGGCAGGTACGGGTAATGAATGCACTTAAATCATTCAGACTGACTGAGCCCGGGTTGGTGTAGATGACGGAACAACCGGGAAGCGGTGCCGCCTGGGTCGTTCCACTGAGGGGGACCGGATTGATCCACTGAGTCTTGATCTCCTGGACCGGATTACCCTGCGCCATGGTGTTGAAATGCGACTGAGCGCGCCCGTACTCGGACTCCGTATTATCCATGGTTTTATTGACGTTCCTGACCGTTGAGCAGCCGACAAGAAGCGCCAGGGAGATGGCTATTGCCATTCTGGTTAAAGGCATTTTCATGGGAATGTCCTGCTGAGGAATGGTGGTTTAGTTGAGGTAAACGAGATAGCCGTTTGGAATGACATCCGGAACGGTGACTTGCATGCCCTTTCCCTGCATATCTGTCAGCCTGCGGTTGGTCACCCGTCCAATCAGGGCTGACTGGTTAGACTGATCCATCAAAGCAGCTGCCAGTCCTTTTTTTTCTGGCTGATAGACATAGACCCTCCCCTGAGAAAGGTAATTTGCTGTTCCCGACGGAGGTTGAGTGTCCAGTACTGAATTGCTGACTGTGCCGTCACTTTGAGGGTGACCATACAGCCAGTCATTGATGGCATTGAGATACAGGATGGTTTCTGCAGCCTGTTGTTGCTGTGTGCTGCTCTCAGCTGCTATAGCGGCCGCCGCGTTGTCACGTTGTATAACGCCAGACGCGAACAACAGATATACAGAGAAGCAGGCCATAATGATGTAGCCCATAATAAGTCCTCCTAATGATGTGAATGACTCTACTGCGTACGGTAGCGGATTTTATTTCACCTCCTTGTCATCAACCTTGAGGAGGCACTGCGGTGTACTTATACCCGCGTACAGCGGAATGGATGCTGTGGAATACAGGCGGAAAATACCGTTCAGCGCCTCATTCCAGGTACCAGAGAAGGAGAGTGGGGCATCGATGCGGTAATTGACCTTGGTTAACCACATCACGCTCCAGGTGCCATTTTGACCGCCGGTGCATTTCTCTTCTGACGCCCACAGGTTCAGGGTGTCTTCAAGCGTGGAGCTCTGCTCTGCCCGCCAGTGCTTAGTAACCGGTGCTGCTTTAATGGCTGGCATCGGTGCTGCAGACATCGGGGCAGATTTCGCTGACCCGGCCTTCGCTTCATTACCACGGGAACTGCTGAAGGGGTTGCGCGGAACGGCGGAAGATGACGCCGGTGTCGGCGGTGTTTTTACGCTGCTCTGCTGCGAAGGTGGCTGAGCTGCCGGCGTGCTGACAGTCAGTGGCGCAGTATTGAAATCGGGAGTCCGGTATGCGACCGATACCGTTTTCTTCGGCCATTCAATCAGTGCCACCCATCCGTTCTTCTGTAGTAGCTGATCCAGTACATATGGCCACTGGTCACTGGCTGTGAGGCTCAGTGGTGAAGTGAACTTACGTTTGAGATCGGCAGAAATAACGGTCGTCCATCCCGGAGGAACGATGGTTCGCAGCATCGCCTCTAACCGCAGGTTATGCGCATTAACGTTGACGAAGCTGTAAGGCTCAGGATACCCCAGGGATTTGATAGCAGGTAATCCGCGTACAGGTTGCATGAGCCTATCCGGTGATGGTGGTGCTTTAGGAGTGGTGACCGGTGGCAATGATTTGGCTATTGGTGAAACTTTTGTCGGGGCCGTTTGAGAGGCCAGCTGCAGATTTTTCTGTGCTAGGGCAATGCGCTGCAGCTGGGTGGTTATCTGTCCATCCACGAATTGCCGGGCATCAACGTCAGGCTGCCTCTGGTGAGACAGACTGCAGCCGCCCAGTAATACTGGAAGCAGCACAGAGGTGTGAATGATTTTCATAGGCGATGTCGTCAGTGAAGTGCCGTGGAAAGTGGTGTGCTGAAGAGGAAATCAGATCAGCACAGGTGGTCTTGTCGGAATGCCTGAATGTCCTCCTCTGCGTCGTCAATTTCGGAACGTAATGCCGTCAGGTTACTGAGCGGCATTTTTTCCGGTTCTTTTGCGCGAACACGGCAGGCGCGTTTGAATGCCACTACTGCATCTGCGCGGCGAATATGCAGTTCGCGTAAGTCCCGATCGGTAACGGTTAAAGTCATGGTATTCGTCCTCAATGGTAGGCTTTGCTGGCCGACCCGTTGTCTGGCTGCCAGATGTCCCGCTGTTGCGGATTCCATTCCGCCTCCGGGAGTGAGGGGATACCGATATGCAGGGTGCGGATAATGCGGTCTTTCGTCAGATTGAGTTCCCTTCTGGCGTAGACCACCTGAAAGCCTTCGTTATGGAATGTCGTTTCCGCATCCAGCTGTTCCGCATCCTTTCTGGAAAAAAGGAGCTGGAAGGTGATCGGCTGCACCATATTCCCGACGGGATGAAAGGCATTTTCTGTGCGGGTCAGCTGCAGCAGATGTCTGCGATCGCCTTTTCGTCTGCCCATCAGCTCGGCGGTGATGTTCTCAGGAAAGCGACAGACGGTGTGCTGCCAGCCAAGCTGAAGTAGCGTGTTAAATGCGGAGCGGAAGCGAAAAAAGTCGCACTGTTCTGCCGCATAAGCATGGTCAAGCAGCGTAGTGAGCGTGTCTGTCACGCAGGTGGCTTTGTCCGTCTTCTCAAGCAGTTCGCGGAGGGTCGTGAACTCTGAAGTCATGCCACGAAAATTGGGGTTATCACGGCCCATATCCAGCCAGTCGGAAATGAAGCGCCGGCGGGCTTTTTCCGAGGGGAATGGCGAGTCTTCTTCAGCAGTTCGTAGTGCAACCAGAATGCACCAGAGCAGGTGCGGTACAGAATTATCAACGGGGTACACGGTGTCGTCCTTCAGTAAGTGGCACTACCTGATTCCGGCAATGAGTACTGGCAAACCGGTAAAGAGGACAGGGGGTCCATTAAGGGACCGGTTCAGGCACCATTGCCGGGACCCGGCGATGGGTATCAGGGATAGTGTTTCTGGGAAAAAAAGCCCCGGCGAAACGCCGGGGAAGGGTACTGGACTGCGGGGTGAGTCAGAACCCCTGCTGTCCGGGCTCGAAAACCAGATTCATCAGGAGCGCAACACGTGAGACCGGGTGGGTCTCTTGCTCCAGATTTAGCAGGTATTGATATTGGGAGTCAGAAAGCCGGGTTTGAGAGGCGGCTTCGAGTTCTTCACTGGCGTTCAGGTTCAGCGTGGGGTCCGGGTGAAGTTTCATCAGCCCGGTGACCACAGATGACTGGAGTGGTGCTATTTGCGAACCGTTCATCACAAAACTGCAAAACGCAGAATGGCGTCGAATGACGTCCACTGGTTGCGTGGCCAGATTGGCCTTAAGGAAAAAATAACCTGGGAAGAGAGGGGCAATACGCCGACGATAACTACAAATCTTATCAGAACGGCGGACAAGGTTAACTTTCAATGGAGTCCATGGAGTTACATCAAGATCTGAAAGCCATGAGAAAAGGTTTTCGCGGTTCTTACCGCCGGTAATGTACTGAGCCAGATACCAGTTTTGTCCGTCAAGTTTTTCGATGTCCATCATGCTCTCGCCCGAACCGATCCCCGTAAGGGTCATTCTGTATCCGGAGGAGCCGAATACACTGGGCGATAGCGCTGAAACAGAGGCTGTCTCTCAGCTCCCTGCAATTCTGACAGTGTTATTGCTCAGTCTATTCTTGTTTGATTGCACTCCGTTCTCTTGGCGGTAGAACGATGTACGGCATGCATATTATTTACATGTGGACATTAAGTCAAGCATGTTTGATTTGATGGATGGTTATCAGTTCCAGATGCCCATGCGATTTGTATCATGTCCTCAACTAAACGAGGTGAAAGAACATGGTCCCTAAGCGACTTAAAGCAGCAAGAAAAGCCGCAGGGCTATCACAGAAAAAGCTGGCGGAGCTCATTGATGTAGATGGTAGCAATCCTCGTTCGCGTCTCTCTAATTATGAGGTCGGTCGTTTTACACCTTCCTTCGATGTTATTATTCGCATAGCAAAGGCTCTGGACTATCCAGAAAGTTATTTCTATACCGTTGATGATAGTTTTGCGGAAAAGATCCTTCAGTATCACCGGACTAAAAATAGCGAAGTCCTTAATCCATTTTTCAATGCGCAGGAGGAAGCGAAAAAATATAAATCCTCTCTTGATGAGGCAAAGAGAATGGTAGAGCGGCTCTTGGACTTCATCAACAAATCATCTTAATAGTTCAGATACACCTTCATCTTATGTCTTGGCGGGGAAATAAGATTAGGTATCTAAGCTCATTGAGTGAGAGATCATCTCATATTATTGCGAATAAGTTTAGATACCTGGGGGATACAAATGAGGTTAAAAAATAGTCATCCCGAGACGTTTTTAACTTCCAGTTCTATTAATTGCTTCTGCATTGTTTCGTTGTAATGAGCAGGGAAGTCATCGCTTGCTAATGCTAACATCGCGACCTGGATTCGTGCATTATAAACGCCACGAGCAGATTCCAGCTTCTCAAGGTTCAGTTTGCTTCTCGTCCTCTGTAGTGACTGTTTAATCGCGGGTAATGAAGATTTCATTATATCGGCAATGCAGTGAACACTGGTTCCTTGCGCGTAGTGCATCAAAGCCTGAAACTCAGAGTCAGATAACTCCGGAAACATAAGACGAGAACGCCACACCCCACTTAGGTTTAACATTTTATCTTCCTTCTATCGCTGTAAAAACGCACTCAGTAATTCTTTGTTTTGCTTAATATCCTTGCGACCCAGCATCGCAGAATCAATTTTATGGATATATCAAGGCAAAAATAGGTGCAAAATGTACAGGTACAGATTGCACCTATTTTCAGGTGAATTAATAAGTTATAGTTAAATGTTCTCCTTAAAGAGAATATCGTACCCGATAGAGACGAACCGGGGCGGGACATACAAGTGCCAGCCTTGTTTGAGCCCAAGGTCCAAGAGCTGTTCTTTCGAACTAACCCCTGTTTTTAAAAACAGGCGAGAGATAATATTTCTTGCAGAATACTCAGAAATATTTAAACAGTGTGAAATGTGCGCGCGGTGTAATCCGCGGTATAACAGAAACAAAACTTCCCATTCCCGCTTGGATAGTATGGATGTAGGTGGTGTAAAAGTAGCCTCACCATAAAACGGCATTTCCAGAAAGTACCCCAGAGAAAGGCGCTCGAAAGGTTTAAGATGAGATACTGTCCCTACAATGTCTCCCTGATCATTAAAGTAGGGGAATTTTTCAAAGATAAATGAGCGGAAGTTATTTCCTATCAATACGGTGCCCACGGCCTCAACCCGCTGACCGGACTGCATGACCTTTTGGTCATGCATAACTAACTTATCTTTAAGAGACGCCAGCGAAGGCACGCCTTCGTAACTGAACCCGGTGATGTTCTCCGCAATCTTCTGAGGGATTTGCAGAAAATCAATATAGTGCTGATTTACATATAAAAATTTGAAAGAGATATCCTTAATGGCCCAGGACTCTTCACTTTGGTTAAAGAAATAGAATAACTGGCGGGACATACCGTTTGGTGCGGAGGAACCAGAGAAAGCCTTCATTGTGGTTTCTACTTCTTTCGAGGGGGATGTGTACATATTTTAGTCCGTTTTTAGGGTTGATATAGATCAATTCCTATTGCGGCTAAGTAAGAGAGCGATCACAAACTAGCACTGCAAAGGTATTGACCTGAGCGATGCTACATGCTGATTTATCGATGTTTTCTTATTGATTTTTCGGCGATCCTCTCCCTGCGTAGTGATCGTCGAGTTCGGGCAACTACAGAATTCGGGTAGAGTCGAGATGTGGCGCGGTAATTTTGCAGGTCAGGCATATCTGTTGCCGCCTCTTTCGATTGGCGGTGCCTTACTGTCCTGACCATAAATCCCGTTTCCACAGAGAGCGTAAAAAAATGTGGGGCACTTTTTTAACTCACTATAAATTAAGCAATTAAGCGTGCTTATCAGATAGCGGTGAGAACCACTCAATCGCTACAATTCCCCGTAACCTGAGTGGTTAAACTATTTTATCCAGCTTTCATTGAATCCATGCCCCACATTTTTTTACGCTCTCGGTTTAATTGCCTGATAAGACGTTATTTTCGCTTCTCCTGCAGTGAAATGGCTATTTTTGCCCATCCCCCGATAGGGTTCAAAGTTGATGAGGAAAAAAAGTACTCAGTTAGCGCTCAGATTTTAAGACTCTTTTGCCGTGTTCCCTGAGTGCCCCATCTGGCCCTACATACTTATAGAGAGCCTGTCTGCTAATCCCAAGCTCTTCACATAATTCAGATACGCTACAATCTCTACTCTTCATGGAAGCCTGTGCCAGGCGAACCTGAGATTTTGTGAGTTTAAAAGAACGCCCGCCTTCACGTCCTCTTGCTCTGGCTGCTGCCAGTCCTGCTTTTGTTCGTTCACTGATCAACTCCCGTTCAAATTCGGCCAGCGCGGCAAAAATCCCAAAGACCAATTTGCCACTGGCTGTCGTCGTATCAATTTCTGCACCTTGCCCGGTCAATACCTTAAATCCGATTTTTCGATCCGCAAGATCATGGATAGTATTCACCAGGTGTTTTAAGCTTCGGCCAAGCCTGTCAAGCTTCCATACCATTAATACATCGCCAGGCCTGAGGGCTTTCAAACAGGCATCCAATCCAGGACGTTTGTCTGACTTCCCTGATATTTCATCCTGATAAATGTTTTCTTTATTAACACCGGCAGCAAGTAAAGCATCCAGTTGAAGATCCTGCACCTGACTTCCATCAGATTTGGAGACACGGGTATACCCAATTCGCATGAACGACCTATTTTAATTGTTTAAGTTTTTCAATGGATTTGTTTTCTATCAGGATCTTCATTTGACTGACCGCAACGCGATTCAGCTTTTGAAACCTGTCGTTTGCAGAGAGGCCTTGCTCGATAAGTTCAGCATTAAAGCTTTCTAAATTAGATAACACGACAAGCTGTTCCAGTGTGGCATAGTCCCGTATATTGCCTTTTAGTTCCGGGTTCTCTTTACGCCAGTCGCTGGCTGTCTTGCCAAACAAAGCCAGATTCAATATATCGGCCTCATTAGCGTAAGCAAAGTTTCTTGCTTTTGGGTTAAGCTCCAGGGCGGGAATAATGTTCGTTTTTATTGACTCTGTATGAATATGATAGTTGACCTTGGCCAGAGTGCGCGAAACATTCCATTCCAGATTTTTCTGTTCATTTTCTGCTTGTTTGAGCCGTTGGAATTCTTTTAATAGATAGAGCTTAAACTCCGCGCTGATCCAGGAAGCAAACTCAAAAGCAATATCCCGATGCGCATAAGTTCCGCCATATCTGCCCGCTTTCGAGATGATCCCGATTGCATTGGTGGTTGTGATCCAGCGTTTTGGCGTGAGAGAGAAACTGTTTGCGCCCGCTTCATGTTTAAATCCATCGAATTCGATGGAATTAAAATCGGGATTATGGAGCTGTTCCCACAAACCGATAAACTCAATGGTACTGCGGTTTCTCATCCAGTTTTGCAGAATGTAATCACCGCGGTCGCCATCTTTGTACTTAGCGATGTCAGATAGCGATATATAGTCATCTTGTTTGTCGGAAAAGACAGAGACTTTTATACCCCGAACATCAATTTTTTGCGCCATAAACCTTTTTTCTCGCTTTTGGTGTGTCAGTTAAACGAAGGTTTAAATGACAGCCTTGTTTTAGCCTAAATACGGATGGAAAGATGTAATATAAACTGTATATAAATCTATGTCTATTAAAGGTGGTAAGGAAAAGATAAAGTGACATACTCAATGTCACCCTGCCATATTAAGAATTAAAAAATGAATACCAATAAAAAGCGCCTGACTATACTGACTCAACCTGAAATTCAGGACTATTTTGGCCTGCCTCGATTTACTTTGGAGGAACGAGAATACTATTTCACCTTATCCGATACGGAGCATCAGATAATACCGCAAGGTTGGTCTGTTAACTCCAGGGTGAACTTTATTCTTATGCTTGGGTATTTTAAATCCAGGAAAATATTCTTTACCTACACGCTGGAAGATGTCATCACGGATATCTCTTATATTCTGGCTTGCCATTTCCCTGATCATTCTGCCGCCAATATAAAAGTTCCAGGCAAGACGACCCGGATACAACTGCAAAGACTTATTTGCCAGCATCTGAATTATCAACGCTATGGCAGTGTCATGGCAGAACAATTAGCTGAACTGGCCGCACGGGTTGTTAAAAGATCAGCTAAGCCTGTGTTTATCTTGCGGGCATTGTTAAGTCACCTCAATAAAAATCAGATCATTCCCCCTGTGTACAGTACTTTTCAGGATTTGATTGGACGATGTTTATCGGATGAGAGGAGGCGTATCTGTGAGCAATTAAAATCAGATCTTAATCCTGATGTGGAAGAGGCACTCACAAATTTATTATCTGAAGAATCAGGGGGTCTGCACTGGATAACCCAACTAAAAAAGGCACTAAGGGACTTTAGTTATACCGAAATTGTCAGAGAATCCACCTGGGTAAAGCAACTCAGTCCCCTTTATGAATTTGCCTGTCAGTGGTTCGGGTTTTGTGGAAGAACCCCCAGATCTGTAAACTTTGTGAGAGCTACGAGTTATCAACGTGCTTAAATGTGTTCAAAACACGGTAGATGGTTGCTTCGCCTAGCTTAAACTCCTTGGCT
>NZ_JAXBVE010000027.1:0-72820 GCF_035181445.1 Photorhabdus africana | reverse complement strand
TTCTGGGATGTAGCTGTCCAGGGCATCGGCCAGTTCAATGATCTTCGCTTCCCACTCTGCATCACCTTCCAGCGCTTTCAGAGCAGAACCACGGATAACTGGCGTGTCATCGCCTGGGAAATCGTACTGAGACAGCAGCTCACGCACTTCCATCTCAACCAGTTCCAGCAGCTCTTCGTCGTCTACCATGTCACATTTGTTCAGGAACACGATGATGTAAGGAACGCCTACCTGACGACCTAACAGGATGTGCTCACGCGTCTGTGGCATTGGGCCGTCAGTCGCGGCAACTACCAGAATTGCGCCATCCATCTGAGCCGCACCGGTGATCATGTTTTTCACATAGTCGGCGTGGCCTGGGCAGTCAACATGCGCATAGTGGCGGCTTGGGGTATCGTATTCTACGTGAGAAGTAGAGATGGTGATACCACGCGCTTTTTCTTCTGGTGCGTTATCGATTTGGTCGAATGCACGAGCGTTGCCACCGTAGGTTTTAGCCAGTACAGTAGTGATAGCAGCAGTCAGGGTAGTTTTACCGTGGTCAACGTGGCCGATAGTACCAACGTTAACATGCGGTTTTGTACGTTCAAATTTTTCTTTAGACACGACTCTATTCCTTAATATCGCTCCCTCATCATTAGAGAGAGAGCTGAATCTAGATATTAAACCCGAAAAACTTATTTAGCTTTACGAGATTCGATAATAGCCTGAGCGACGTTGCTCGGCGCTTCATTGTACTTCAAGAACTCCATTGAGTAAGAAGCACGACCTTGGGTCTGAGAACGCAGGTCAGTAGCATAACCAAACATTTCAGATAATGGTACCTGAGCACGTACAATTTTACCGGTAGTCATATCTTCCATACCGTCAATCATACCACGGCGGCGGTTTAGGTCACCGATAACGTCACCCATGTAATCTTCTGGTGTTTCAACTTCAACTTTCATGATAGGCTCCAGCAGAACTGGTTTCGCCTTCATAAAGCCTTCTTTGAAGCCCATAGAACCTGCAATTTTGAACGCCATTTCAGAAGAGTCCACTTCGTGGTAAGAACCATCGAACAGTGCCACTTTGACGTCAACAATCGGGTAACCGGCCAGAACACCATTTTTCATTTGTTCCTGAATACCCTTATCTACTGCTGGGATATATTCTTTAGGAACAACACCACCAACGATTTCGTTGGCGAATTCATAGCCTACGCCACCTGGTTCCATTGGCTCAATACGCAGCCATACGTGACCAAACTGACCACGACCACCAGACTGACGAACAAATTTACCTTCTTGTTCAACAGTAGAACGGATGGTTTCACGGTAAGCAACCTGAGGTTTACCGACGTTCGCTTCAACTTTGAACTCACGACGCATACGGTCAACCAGAACATCCAAGTGAAGCTCACCCATACCGGCGATAATAGTCTGACCAGACTCTTCATCGGTAGACACGCGGAATGATGGGTCTTCTTGAGCTAGACGACCTAAAGCGATACCCATTTTTTCCTGGTCAGCTTTAGTTTTTGGCTCGATAGCAACAGAGATGACTGGCTCAGGGAATTCCATACGCTCCAGGATAATTGGTGCGTTGATATCACACAGCGTATCACCGGTAGTCACATCTTTCAGGCCAATCGCAGCAGCGATGTCACCTGCACGAACTTCTTTAATTTCTTCACGTTTATTAGCATGCATCTGAACGATACGGCCAAAACGCTCTTTTCTGTCTTTCACTGGGTTAAGAACGGTATCACCGGAATTCACCACACCAGAGTAGACACGGAAGAAGGTCAAGTTACCAACGAACGGGTCAGTAGCGATTTTAAACGCCAGTGCCGAAAATGGTTCGTTGTCGTCAGAATGACGCTCTGCCGACGTATCTTTACCGTCTGGCAGAATACCTTTAATGGATTCAACATCCGTTGGTGCTGGCAGGTACTCAATAACTGCATCCAGCATTGCCTGAACACCTTTGTTCTTAAATGCAGAACCACAGGTAACCAGGATGATTTCATTAGTCAGAACACGATAACGCAGACCAGCTTTGATCTCTTCTTCAGTCAGTTCTTCACCGCCAAGGTATTTTTCCATCAGTTCTTCTGATGCTTCCGCAGCGGCTTCAATCAAATTGCTACGCCATTCTTCCGCCAGATCCTGCATATCAGCTGGGATATCTTCGTAAGTGAAGGTAGTTCCCTGATCTTCATCGTTCCAGTTGATGGCTTTCATTTTCACCAAGTCAACAACACCGGTGAACGCATCTTCTGCACCAATGGCTAATTGCAGAGGTACTGGGTTTGCCGCCAAGCGAGTTTTGAGCTGCTCAACAACGCGTAAGAAATTCGCTCCCATACGGTCCATTTTGTTAACGAACGCGATACGTGGAACTCTATATTTATTTGCCTGACGCCATACGGTTTCGGACTGTGGCTGAACACCACCAACCGCACAATAAACCATTACGGCACCGTCAAGAACACGCATGGAACGTTCTACTTCGATGGTGAAGTCAACGTGCCCTGGGGTGTCGATGATATTGATACGGTGCGCATCAAACTGCTTAGCCATACCTGACCAGAAAGCAGTTGTTGCTGCGGAGGTGATGGTAATACCACGCTCCTGCTCCTGTTCCATCCAGTCCATAGTAGCAGCGCCATCATGAACTTCACCGATCTTATGGTTTACACCAGTGTAGAACAGAATACGTTCGGTAGTGGTGGTCTTACCGGCGTCGATGTGTGCACTGATACCGATGTTACGGTAGCGTGCAATGGGTGTTGTACGAGCCATTTGATTCCTCTATTCCTAGGACGTTCAATGTAAATCTGGGTGGCAGAACAGCCACCCAGGGCATCATCACTACGATGGGATTACCAACGGTAGTGTGCGAACGCCTTGTTAGCTTCTGCCATACGGTGAACGTCTTCACGTTTCTTAACAGCAGTGCCTTTATTTTCGGCTGCATCAGATAATTCGTTCGCCAGGCGCAGGGCCATAGATTTATCACCGCGTTTACGAGCAGCTTCAACGATCCAACGCATTGCTAACGCATTGCGACGAACCGGACGAACTTCAACTGGTACCTGATAAGTAGAACCACCAACACGGCGGGACTTAACTTCCACGGTTGGACGCACATTATCTAATGCAAGTTCAAATGCTTCCAAGTGCTCTTTACCAGAACGCTGAGCCAGGGTCTCAAGCGCACTATATACAATTGCTTCCGCAGTAGATTTTTTACCATCTACCATCAGGATATTGACGAATTTGGCCAGTAACTCAGATCCAAACTTTGGATCTGGCAGAATTTTACGCTGACCAATTACACGACGACGTGGCATGGAAATACTCCGTTTCGAATTCAGGGTTGTCCAAAACTCTACGAGTTTATTTTGACATTAAGGTAAATAATGTTTGGCCTTACTTAACGGAGTACCATTAAGCTTTTGGCTTCTTCACACCGTACTTAGAACGACCTTGTTTACGGTCTTTAACACCGGAACAGTCCAGTGCACCGCGAACAGTGTGGTAACGCACACCTGGCAAGTCTTTAACACGACCGCCACGGATCAGAATTACGGAGTGTTCCTGCAAGTTGTGGCCTTCACCACCGATGTAAGAAGAAACTTCGTAACCGTTAGTCAAACGCACACGACATACTTTACGCAGTGCAGAGTTTGGTTTTTTAGGGGTGGTGGTATATACACGAGTACATACGCCACGCTTCTGCGGGCAAGCTTCCAGAGCAGGAACGTTGCTTTTTGCAACCTTCATGCTACGGGGTTTGCGCACCAGCTGGTTAATAGTTGCCATTATTAAAAAAACTCCTGGTTTTTTTGCTTCGTAAACACGGATTAAATCTCTTGCTCTACCCTAACGGCAAAACACGAGGACGCGGAATTTTATGGCTGACTCGCCAAGGTGTCAAGAAATATACAGCTTTTTCTCAACTACCAGGCGAATTGTTGATGGTGTTTTACTGTCAGGTTAACAAAGTCAGTATAGTCGATCACTTGCACTTTGTCTGAAACCTGATCGTCCAATCCCCGCGCCTCAATATCTTCTTTCAGCGCATACAATGTAGCACCACGACTGATCAACGCCGGCAGATAGCAATTACCCTCAATGCCTGCCAGTACACCATCCTGAATAAACAAGATATCATCACCACTGGCAAGCAGCTTGGATATCACATTGAAATCACATTGATAAGGCGATCGGCCAACAGTATATAGCATCTCATTGTCCTTCCAATAGCTCAGAATGTCAGCACAACATCATAGTCAACCAGTTTCTCACGGATCGTTTCTGCAGGTATCACTTTCGCATCCAGAACAAAATGATTGACTGAGCTTAATCCACGCATAACAAGATCTTCCTGGCACAAATAACATTCTTCAATATCGTACAAAGGCAACACCTTAAAAGTAGCGATATAGTTTCTGGCGAGAATTCTGTCAGGCTGCTGATCGGGTAGTAGTTGAAGTACACCGTCAGAAATAAAAAATACCCCTACCTTTTCTGTTAATGCCGAAGTTGCCAGCAATGCATCTAAACCTTCTCTACCCCCTGCATCACCATGGGGTGTTTTAGTGAAGACAAAAGCAATTTTTTTCATTTTTGCCTCTTAGAATTGCACCACACGGTCGCAAATCAACATAGCTTCAGCTAGTGTGCCCAATCCACTTAATTCAAACCCTTCCGCGAGGTTTGCTACCGGTAAATTCAACTCACTCGCCTGCTGAGCATCAATAACACCACGGCGAAGGGCAGCGGCAATACAAACGTGCATGCTAAACCGATGCTCTGTTGCCATCATCTGCCATGCGCTAACCAAATCAAACTCATCACTGGCTGGTGAGGTCAATTGATTGCCGTTATAAACCCCTTCCCGATAAAAAAATACGGTATTAAGTTTATGCCCCATCGTAATCAAGGCTTGCGCGAATTGGTAAGCACTGCTGGCTTGTTGGGTACCATATGCGGGCCCCGTAACCAGCAGACAATAAGACAACGAAGACATTACCGCTCAGGCCCTAAACATTCACCATTTTTAAACTGGCGAATATAGAGGTAAACAGTATGCTTAGAAATATTTAAACGCTCAGCAACCTGATTGATTGCATCTTTAATATCAAAAATGCCTTTCTCATAGAGATTCAGAACCACCTGTCTGTTCTTGGCATTATTGGATACACTGCGATCAATATTGACCTCTTCGATAGTATATTCAAGCGTTTGCGCAACCAAATCATCCACAGATGAGGCAAAATTTACATTTGGAGCGACATCATGTGTTTCCTCTGGAATAAATGTCTGAATAATTTCAGAGAAAGGGACATCAAGATTCATATTAATGCACAAGAGGCCGATCACTCGGCGATTCCGGTTGCGGATCGCAATCGTGACTGACTTCATCAATGAACCGCTTTTCGCTCGGGTAAAATAAGCTTTGGATGCACTACAGTCTTCGTCTGTAATGTCATGTAACATACGCAGCGCAAGATCCGTGATAGGTGAACCTATTTTACGACCTGTATGTTCTCCGTTGGCTATTCTGACAGCTGAACATTTAAGATCTTCCAATGAATGAAGGACAATCTCGCAATGCCCACCAATTAGCATAGCCAAGCCATCAACTGCGGCTTCATAAGACTTTAAAATTTCGTGGTCCGTTTCAGTAAACGGTTGGTTTTCCAGTAAATCGACATCACTGATATCACCAGATAATAACGGGTTAGACATTAAATACACCATCCTTCAATCGCAGACAACGTCTTGCTAAAAACACAACGTGATAAACCTATAAAAATTTCTTGTGAAAATTCAATTGTGGCAGCTTAACAGAGATCTCAATCAAAGATCTTTGCATCCACATGAAATATTGACGTTAAAACCACATGACATCATCGTCAAGCCATTGCTACTCAGACATTTGGTCTCTATCACAGCTTTCAGTAACAAAAAACCGTTGACAGAATCTCTACCAACGGTTTTATCCGTATTGATCAAAGATATTTAGCGAACAGCTAAATAGCTTACTTAGCTTTGGTCTCCGCTTTAACATCCAGCAACTCAATATCAAATACTAGTGTCGAATTTGCAGGAATACCCGGCAGATCCGCTTTACCATAGGCCAGCTCTGGTGGAATAACCAGTTTAATTTTTCCGCCTTTTTTCACATTCTGTAAACCTTCTGTCCAACCTGGGATAACGCTATCCAGGCGAATAGAAAGGGGTTCATTACGCTTATAGGAACTATCGAACTCTTTACCGTCAATCAATGTCCCCCGGTAGTTCACAACTACCGTGTCGCTTGCCACAGGCTTCTTACCGCTGCCTTCCTTCTCTATTTTATACAAAAGGCCGGTTTTACTCTTAACGACACCCTTTTCCTTAGCAAATTCTTCACGATATTTAACGCCTTTAGCTTCATTCTCGCTGGCTTCTTTTTCCATCTTAGCTTCAGCAGCAGACTTCACTTTACCTTCAAATGCACGCAGCGTATTTTCAATTTCGCTGTCAGTCAGTTTGCTCTTATTATTGAAAGCATCCTGCACACCCGATAACAATTGATCTTTATCCAATGGGATACCCAGAGATTTCTGTTCTTTCAGGGTGTTTTGCATATAACGCCCTAAAGATGCGCCCAGAGCATAAGCATTTTGCTGATCTTCTGTTTTAAATGCGCTGTTCAATTCTGTACTACTCTGGCTATCTGCTTTAGCCGCCAACACCTGAGGGGCGCTGAAAGCCATCGCTAATGTGGTAGCAAGCAGGGTAACTTTAAACAATGATTTCATCTGTTTCTCCAATAGCTTTGGGGGATTTTACCGTCAGCAAAAGTTATGCAATCAAGTCACTATAACCGTCTACAGGAGCACAACACAATATTTGCCGTTTTTTAGTGCCCCAAACTTATTAGGACAACATAAATGACTAGAGGTTTCATAACAACCGCATTTCACAGAATATTCTGGGCATAGTAGGCTACTCTTAATTAATATGAGGCATCTAACACGGGCAATACAGGGCCTGAAACGGGAGAAAATCATGGATCTGTCAAAATTTGAGCAACGGCTTGAGTGTTTGGAAAGTCGAATTGCCTTTCAAGAAAGAACTATCGAAGAATTAAATCAGGTAGTGACTGAACAGCAAATGGAAATCACTAAATTAAGAGAGCATTTGCGGTTGATGACAGAACGATTGAAAGCCACTCAACCCTCAATGATCGCTTCACAATCTGAGGAAACACCTCCGCCTCATTACTAGGAAATGACATTAAATTACAATAAATTAGGGCAAGCGTTGAAACTCACTATTTCAAACTTGCCCCACTTTTTTTAAATATTAAAAGTCCACTATCCGCTTTAACTTATCAGTGGCAACCGCCGCCACCACAGCATCCGTGTCCTTCATTATGGTGATGATGACCGTCGTCATCGCCGTGACCACCACAGCACCCCTCACCATGTTCGTGACCATGAGCACCATGAACATGGCCATGAGCCAGTTCTTCTTCGGTCGCTTCACGAATGGCAATGACTTCAACATTGAATTTCAGATTCTGACCAGCCAGCATATGGTTACCATCAACCACAACATGCTCACCTTCAACTGCTGTAATTTCTACGGGTACTGGCCCCATATCGGTATCAGCCAGGAAACGCATGCCAACTTCCAGTTCATCAACACCAACAAAGACATCTTTTGGCACACGCTGAACCAGATTGTCATCATACTGACCATAGGCATCATCAGCCTGTACGCTGACATCAAAACTCTCACCCGCCTCACGGCCTTCTAGCGCCTTTTCCAAACCGCTGATCAGTGAACCACGGCCATGCAGATAGTCCAACGGCGCACTCGCCGGTGACTCATCAACTAAAACACCATCTTCTGTTCTTACTTGATAAGCCAAGCTGACTACCAAGTCTTTTGCTACTTTCATGACATCTCCTACCCGTGGGTCTAAAAATTTTTACCAATTGTAGCGGAATTTTCAGTCTCTGTACTCACTCGCGCTAATATTCACATAATTACTGTGGGGTAAAAATACCAATAACCTGCTCCTGCTTTCTGACATGAGAGCTCACTTTCTCATCAGTCTGGCGTTGTTGGTGACCACAATGGACACATTCCACCACATCCACCTGATCTTCTTGCCACATTGCCAGCGTGTCCTGAGAGTGACATTCTGGGCAGACAGCACCGGCAATAAATCTCTTACGGCTTACTGACATGATTTGCTCCGCTATTATTCATGTATTCATGCTCATTCCAACCATCCGGTTGGCGACGTTCATTCAGCATTTCCCGTTCGAATAGCTCTTCCAGTTCCCGTCGCGCCTCTTTTATACGAGATATGTGAGCCACATCAATACAGCAGCAGGACTTTAGGCGGCTGTAACATCGTTCCCTCCTCAAGAACGTGTCAGGACACGTATTTTCCGTTACCATGCATACGAACGTTATAAAATAAAACGCTTACTATCTGTTATTGCTAATTTAACATATTCTATACAAACGATACTTATGATTGTTTTCTCTTCATTACAAATTCGTCGCGGAACTCGTGTTCTGCTGGACAATGCCAGCGCCACTATCAATCCCGGGCAGAAAGTTGGTCTGGTAGGGAAAAATGGCTGTGGTAAATCGACCCTACTTGCACTATTAAAAAATGAGCTTCAAGCTGAAACAGGCACATTCACTTTTCCCAGTAACTGGGCACTTTCTTGGGTAAATCAGGAAACGCCGGCACTGGAAATACCCGCTCTGGAATATGTCATTGATGGTGATCGTGAATTCCGTCAACTGGAACAACAACTGCGGATAGCCAATGAAAAAAATGACGGTAACCTGATTGCTCATCTGCATGGTCAATTAGACACGATTCAAGCCTGGACGATCCGTTCAAGAGCATCAAGTCTACTGCACGGTTTAGGTTTCTCTCAAGAGCAACTGGATCAACCTGTACGAGCCTTTTCCGGCGGATGGCGCATGCGCCTCAATCTGGCTCAGGCACTACTCTGCCGTTCTGATTTGCTGTTGCTTGACGAACCCACTAACCATCTTGATCTGGATGCGGTTATCTGGTTGGAAAAATGGCTGAAAAGCTACCCCGGAACATTAATCCTTATCTCCCATGATCGGGATTTTCTCGACCCGATTGCCGATAAGATCCTCCATATAGAACAACAAGCTCTGTTTGAGTACAGCGGCAACTACTCATCTTTCGAACGCCAGCGCGCCACCAAACTGGCGCAACAACAGGCCCTTTATAAAAGTCAGCAAGAGAAAGTTGCCCATCTGCAAAGTTATATTGACCGTTTCCGTGCCAAGGCCAGCAAAGCCAAACAAGCTCAGAGCCGTATCAAGATGTTAGAGCGGATGGAATTAATCGCCCCTGCCCATGTTGATAACCCATTTCATTTCAGTTTCCGTAAACCAGAAAGTCTGCCAAACCCACTCCTGAAAATGGAAAAAGTCAGCGCTGGCTATGGCGAACGGACCGTTTTAAATTCCATCAAACTGAATCTGGTTCCCGGTTCCCGCATTGGCCTGCTTGGCCGTAATGGCGCGGGTAAATCCACGTTGATTAAACTATTGGCTGGCGAACTGCAATCTCAGAGTGGAACGGTAGAATTAGCTAAAGGGATCAAACTGGGGTATTTCGCCCAACATCAACTGGAATATTTACGTGCTGATGAATCACCATTACAGCATTTAGTCCGCATTGCGCCACAGGAAACAGAGCAGCAACTTAGAGATTATCTGGGCGGCTTTGGTTTCAACGGTGATCAAGTGACTGACCCAAGTGGGCGTTTTTCCGGGGGAGAAAAAGCACGTTTGGTTTTGGCATTGATGGTCTGGCAACGCCCTAACCTCCTGTTACTTGATGAACCAACGAACCACCTCGACCTGGATATGCGTCAGGCACTGACAGAAGCTTTGATCGATTTTGACGGTGCATTAGTTGTGGTTTCTCACGACCGGCATCTATTACGTTCAACAACAGATGAGTTGTATCTGGTTCATGATGGCCGGGTAGAATCATTCAACGGCGATTTGGAAGATTATCAACAATGGTTGATAGATCAACAACGTCAACAAAATCAGCAAATACGTGAAAACAACGATAAGGAAAAAGAGACATCCAGCCAAAGTGCTCAGGAAAGAAAAGATCAAAAACGGCGTCAAGCTGACTTCCGTAACCAAACGCAACCATTGCGTAAGCAACTGACTAATCTTGAAAAACAGATGGAGAAACTGGGTGGCGAATTGGTTGCACTAGAAAATCAACTTTTAGACAGCGCTATCTATGATAGCAGTCGTAAAGTCGAATTAACTGAATATCTGCAAAAACAAAATCAGACCAAATCAAAACTGGAAGAAATTGAATTAGCATGGATGGAAATTCAGGAACAACTTGAAAAAATAACGCAAGAGTTTGAAGGATAAATGATTTTACAAATTATCATTCAATAAAAAAATAAAGCGGGAAAAAATAATCCGCTTTATTTTTCGATAATTGAATCTGTCATTGAGTCAAAAATTCAAGATAATTTCAATTAATCCTTGGATATCAGTTAAAATTCATATTTTTATTTAATAACGTAATGTATTAACCCCTAATAAATTAAAAAATCAGCATTCAATGATATTCATAATTATCATTAACTAATGAAAAATCCTCATTAGCTCAACATTAATGAGGATTTCTTATCATCAGATGACATTTTTTTGTTGTAAGAGAAATAATTTCTCATATCACAACATATTTTATAAAAAGAAGATACTAACTGAGTCCTTTTGAAGGAATTTCCCATATATTGGAGAACCGTTTTACATTGCTTGCTGTGTAAATAACAGTGTGGGATATATTGCGGTGACCGAGATAATCCTGAATAAGGCGTGTATCTCTTCCCAAATCAGCAAGAGCATAGCCGCAGGCATGTCTTAACATATGTGGATGAGGAGAAATATCGACTAATGCTTGTCTGCCATAACGTTTTAACAAACTATAAACCTGATAGCGTGAAATCGCACCTGATTTTTGCGATAAAAAAACCCACGATGTATCTGATTCTCTCCAGCTCTTACGGATATTAATCCATTGATTTAACGCATTAAGTTCTTCAGGCACCAATGGATGTGTTGTTGATAGTCCCCCTTTTAATCGCCTTACGTGAATAATTTCCGAGCTAATATCAAGATCGGATAGTGTCAGATTACATAGCTCACTGACTCTAAATCCATGAATAAAACACATGAGTAGCATGCAATAATCCCGCTCAGCATGACGCCCCTGACGTGCTTTTTCTAAAATCGCATCAATTTCATGTCTGGTTAAGAACTTACGTTTCTTCATGAAAATAATTCCTGTGAGATTTGGGCAGATAGTTACCGATAGAGAATATTAATCTAAATAACTATATCAATTAATAGAGATTTTATGGAATTACTGATCTAAAATTCCATTTATTTATCATAAGAAAGAAACAAATATTTTTTATATATAAATATAAAACTATATATATCATTGAACAGTGATTTTTTGATAGAAAATATCAGGATGTAGAATTTTTATTAAAAATTAAGAAACTATTTTACAACAAAAAACTCAACAGAATGCACCAAACTGTGAATAGTTTTACACAAAACTATCACCTAAGTCAACTATTGTACCTCTCCAGACTGACAACATTTAACCATTTGTAATATATGGTTTTTTTAATATCTTTTTATGACTTTTAATATTTTATCAATATTATTTTATAAAAAATTAGTTGGTTTGTTTGAGCTTGATCAGAGATCAATCAATTGGAAAGTTTATAAATTTAAATTAATGTCGCTTTTTGGATATTAATTCTAAAATATTATATATTTTAGTATTTATAACTAAACAAAACAGTTTGGTGCATTTTGTTTGGTTTTAAAAAATGTTGATTTAGATTTTAAGACCCTTTTTGCATTGGATATCTGGTGTAGGAGTTGAAATCCTACACTGCTACTTTTGTATGGTTATGGGTATCTTATCCTTAAGTTAAGGAATTAACTCACATGAAATTGAATAAATTGGTTATGGTTCTCGGATTGGGTGTAACCCTAGCAGCAGGTTCTGTCAATGCGCAGCCCAAGCCGCCCATCAGTACTAAAAATACTAACCAAGGCCACGGAAAAGTGACTTTTGAAGGTTCTATTATCGATGCACCTTGTTCCATCCACCCCGGTGATGACGATCAGACTGTGAAGCTGGGGCAGGTTTCCAACAAAGCACTGGCAGGAGGTGGTAAGTCCACCCCGATTCCTTTTAATATCCGTTTACTAGACTGTGATGCTAACGGCTTAGAAAAGAAGATTGTAACGGCGACTTTCTCTGGGGCACCCTCTGCTGTGAATAAGGACCTACTGGCAATTGTTGGTTCGGCCTCTGGTGCGGCTATTGGTATCACCAACGATAACGCCAAGCTTATCAAACTAGGACAACAGAGCTCACCCACAATCATCACCGATGGTTCCGACTCTACCATGCGCTTCGCTGCTTTCTTACAAGGTGACGGGGCTTCTACGACTATCGTTCCTGGTGATTTCACCGCTGTGGCTAACTTCACTCTGGCTTACCAATAAAGGTGTTGAAAGAAGCCTTTCTGTGCGTTGGAAAGTCTATCTGTTTCTCTTTCCCGCGGTTGCCTAGCCTTCAGGCTGACCGGGGAAACAGCGGGAAAGAGGGGTCCCTACAAGATTAGGGAAATGAATTTGCCGGTAAACCAAATTTTGGAGAGCGAGATGACTCTTCTTAGCCGTCCAACCTGTTCTAAGATGTTGCCTTCCCTGCTGACGTTGTTAGTGCTAACCAGTCTGATATTGTCATTTATGGCAACCGCTATCAACCAAGAGCACGGCCGCGTCAACATGCAAGGCTCCATCATTGATACACCCTGTACAATTGCCTTGGGCAATCAAGATCAGACCATCGACATATCATCTATTTTGGTCGGACAAATTATCCGCAGTGGTCACGGGCCGGTACGGCTTTTAAGTATACAGTTGATTAATTGCCTGTTGGCTCCCGTATTACTGAATCGCCTGAGCAAGTCATACTTTCAAGTGACTTTTGATGGTGCGGCTGCTCGTAACGACCTATTTAGCATAAATGGCGAGGCGAGTGGTGTGGGATTACAGATATCGGACAGTACAGGAGCGGTCGTCGTGCCGGGCAACCCCATGCCTGTAGAGGATCTGCAAATAGGCTCAATGCGGCTGGATTATACTTTACGTCTGGTAACAACTCACCAAGTGTTACGCGCCGAGGTCCTCCACACCATGATACGTTTCAAACTGGATTATTTCTGATGAAAAGACCCATCATGCCATCGTTACTTTGTGGAGCGAGGGATAGCTCGGTGGCACTGTGTATCTTGTTGGCTCTTTGTCGCGTGCAGGTGGTCAAGGCTGCTGATAGGGTGGAATTCAACACGGATGTTCTTGATGTCAAGGATCGGGCGCGTATTGACTTAAGTCAGTTTTCCCAGGCTGGCTACATTATGCAAGGTAGCTACCAGATGGTATTACGCTTGAATAAAAACGAATTGCCCGAGCAGACAGTGCAGTTCATTGCTCCTGATCATGATCCAAAAGGCAGTGAAGCGTGCCTGATGCCGAAGATGGTTGATCAACTGGGGCTTAAAGCGGATGCAATCCGTCAGCTTACTTGGTGGCATAACGGCCAATGCCTAGAAATCGCTTCTCTGAAAGGTATGGAAGTTCGAGGTGACTTGGGCGCTGGGGCACTATACATCAGCATGCCGCAGGCTTACTTAGAATATACCGTAGAAAACTGGGATCCGCCGTCACGTTGGGATAATGGGATCTCCGGTATGTTGTTTGACTACAGCGTCAATGCACAGGTGACAAATCAGTCAGGTGCAGGCAGACAAGCGCAATCTTTAAGTGGTAACGGAACAGTTGGGGCCAACTTGGGACCTTGGCGTCTGCGGGCCGATTGGCAGGTGCAGTACAGCCATACTACGGGACAAGTAGGAAGTGCCCAGCAAAGCTGGGAGTGGAGCCGCTATTACGTCTACCGTGTGATAGCCGCTCTGCGTGCCAAGCTGACGTTGGGGGAAGACTACCTCAACTCCGGGATGTTTGACAGTTTCCGTTACATCGGAGCCAGTCTGATATCGGACGACAACATGCTGCCACCGAACCTGCGCGGTTATGCGCCGGAAGTGACAGGGGTGGCGAAGACTAACGCTAAGGTGACCATCAGTCAGCAAGGGCGTGTGATTTATGAAACTCAGGTGGCAGCAGGCCCTTTCAGTATTCAGGATCTGAATACTGCGGTGAATGGCAAGCTGGATGTGAAGGTACAGGAGCAGGATGGCAGCGTACAGACCTTTCAGGTGAATACCGCTAATGTCCCCTATCTGACACGTCCGGGTATGGTTCGTTACAAAATTGCCACCGGTAAACCATCAGATATTAAGCATCGCAGTAAAGGGCCGGGCTTTGCAACCGGAGAATTCTCTTGGGGGGTGAACAACGGTTGGTCGCTGTACGGAGGCGCTTTGCTGGCTAGGGGCTATAACGCTCTGGCTATCGGTATCGGCCGTGACTTGCTGGCGTTTGGTGCATTGTCATTTGATATAACGCAGTCGCGAGCTCAGCTTCTGCATGATGACACCAAACACGGAGGCTCGTATCGGGTTAGCTATTCTAAACGCTTTGACGAATACGACAGCCAGATAACATTTGCAGGTTACCGTTTCTCAGAACGTAACTTCATGAGCATGTCGCAGTATTTAGAGGCGCGTTATTACGGTGTCAATAATGGCAGAGGTAAAGAGTTCTATACCATCACATTCAACAAGCAGTTTAAGGAATTAGGGCTTAGTGTTTATCTGAACTACGGCCATCAGACCTATTGGGACCGTCCGAACAACGATACTTATAACCTGTCACTATCGCGTTATTTTGACATTGGACGCTTTAAAAACATCAGCCTGAGCCTAACGGCATATCGGACTCAGTACAACGACACTAATGATGACGGTTTGTATCTGAGTATGGCTGTACCGTGGGGTGAAAATAGCACAATAACCTATGACGGTCAGCTTAGCCGTAATAGTAGTAATACTGTGGGCTACTATGACCGTATCGATGACAACAATGCATATCGGATTAATGTCGGTAACGGTCAGGGTGGGCGTAGTATTGGCAGTGGTTACTTCACCCATGAGGGGGATATAGCTAAGTTGACAGCGAATGCCAATTTCCGTGGAAGTGAATATAGCGCTATGGGGCTGTCACTTCAGGGGGGAATGACGGCAACGGCAGATGGCGCTGCGCTACACCGTATCAACATGATAGGGGGAACACGCATGATGATCGACGCTGATGGGATTGGTGGTGTACCAATACGCGGTTATGGCAGTGTGACCCATACCAACATTTTTGGTAAAGCGGTGGTGAGTGATATCAACAGTTACTACCGCAGCAGCGTTAATGTGGACGTGAACCAACTGGCGGATAACGTGGATGCAACTCGCTCGGTGGTACAAGGCACGCTAACGGAAGGCGCTATTGGTTATCGCAAGTTTGGGATGATCGCCGGCGAGAAGGCGATGGCCATTATTAAGTTGACAGACGGTACGGCTCCTCCATTCGGCGCTATCGTGATGAACGAACGTGAAATGCAAACTGGCATCGTGAATGATGAAGGAAGTGTGTGGTTAACCGGCATTAATCCAGGCGAGAACATGAGTGTGCATTGGGATGGTCGTATACAGTGTCTCATCACATTACCGCAATCTCTTCTAGCCAACTTGATGAATAATCTGTTGTTACCTTGTCGGCGTGTTAAAGGGAATGATGGTGATGACACTGTAGAGACAGTTGTTACACCAGCCAACACAGGTAACATAGCGAGGATCGGCGGCGAAAATGGCAGGTGAGTTAAGACAAACTGGATGGGTAATTCAGGTGTGGAGAATCAGGTGTGGAGAACCGTAAGCCGCGTAAGTATGTGCTGCGAGATTAGATTTATACCCTATGGATTTCAAGATGCATCGCGACGGCAAGGGAGCGAATCCCCGGGAGCATATACCTTATGGATTTCAAGATGCATCGCGGCGGCAAGGGAGCGAATCCCCGGGAGCATAGATAACTATGTGACCGGGGTGAGTGAGTGCAGCCAACAAAGAAGCAACTTGAAAGATGACGGGTATAGATAACTCTGTGACCGGGGTGAGTGAGTGCCGCCAACAAAGAGGCAACTTGAAAGATGACGGGTATAGCAGTGATATCAACCATATTTGCGCATTCGCACTCGATTCCAGCCAAGGGTGGTGGTTCTTTCCAGAAGATTAATAAAAGTGTGGGGTGGATGAATGGAAATGTTGCCTAAAGATAAGTACAACCGCATGAGTATGACAATGAAAAAAAACACGGCGGCTTCTGCTGTCATGTTGGCCGGTATTCTGGCTGTTCAGCAGGCTAATGCAGCTATTGCCCTCGATCGCACCCGCGCGGTGTTTAATGGGGAAGATAGATCAATGAGCCTTAGTATCAGTAACCAGAATAAAGAGTTGCCCTATCTTGCGCAGGCTTGGATTGAGGACGAACATGGCAACAAGATTAACACTCCACTGACTGCGCTACCGCCACTTCAGAGAGTAGAGCCGGGAGCCAAAAGCCAAGTGAAGTTGCAAGTCACTCAGGGCATCAACATGTTGTCTCAGGATAAAGAGACGCTGTTCTATTTCAACCTCCGGGAAATTCCGCCAAAGTCCAACAAACCCAACACATTGCAGATTGCGCTGCAAACACGTATCAAACTGTTTTATCGGCCAAAGGCTATTACTGTTGGCCGCACGGACTACGAAAATCCTTATCAGGAGAAGTTGACGATGACTCGACAAGGGGATCGCTATGTAGTGAACAATCCGACGCCATACTACGTGACCATCGCATCAGCATCGTCCAGCCTAAATGGAGCAGCGGTATCCGGTTTTAATCCGATGATGATCCCACCAAAAGGCAGTGCTGTGTTGGGTGGCAGTGCGTCAGCAATGGGTAACAATCCTGTACTGATTTTCATCAATGATTTCGGTGGTCGGCCAAAATTAGTGTTTGGTTGTAGTGGTGGCACTTGTACCGTGAAAAGTAGTAAACCCGGTTGAGATGTTTGCTGAAATTGGGATAACTCAGTAAAGGAGGCATGCATGAACACCATCCTAAAGCCAGATCGAGATGGACTGATACCGTCCTTGTGTCGGCGTAACCGATTACATGTTCTTGAGGCGTTGTTGCTCTTGCTTTCGATAAGCTCAGTGTGTAATGCGAAGGATAAATTTGAATCCATTGTTCGTATAAAAGTTAATGTACTTAGAGAAGCTTGCGGTATCCAGCCTGGAGATGATGCAATTACCGTGGACTTCGATACAGTGTCCGGAAAACACCTTTATCAAAATGAACGTAGTCATAGTAAAACGTTTTCAATTCACCTCATAAACTGTGATGTGACAAGAGCTCGGGAGGTGAATATAAAATTTCTAGGTAAGGAAAATAATGAGCTTCCTGGGTTTTTGGCTTTTCAACCGGGAAGTCAAGCATCAGGGGCAGCGGTTGGAATAGAATCTCTGGCTGGAGAACCTATTTCGATAAACAAGACTGTTAAAAAATACCGTTTAAATAATGGCAATGCCACGCTGGACTTTAAAGCCTATGTGCAAGGGGAGCCTTCTGCTATCAAAAATCACTCAATAGTATTTGGTAAGTTCTCGGCTATTTCGACGTTTATGTTGGACTATGAGTGAAATGGAGGGAATATGAGGGGCTTTTTCTATCTTGTTTTTTTCATGACATTGGCTGGTGTTCCATTTATAGAGGTAAATGCAGAAGCCTTTGTTACGCCAATTGACATGTACCAAGTCAATGCTGGTGGTCGAGACACACGTGTAGTTCTACAAATAGTTGACTGGACGGAAAATGATACAGACCAAAACCCATGTTACAACTCTATGCTTTGTTATGTTGGTCCAGATGTGAAATATCGCACTGCCCCTGTAAACCCGGGGATGTATGGTAGCTGTAAGATGGAGGATCATTGTCTTGAAATCTCTCGATATGAGACTAAGAAGAGGGTAGCCGAGGAGTACAAAAAAAAATTTCCGTTGCCATATCGATCAGATTTCCTTTTGCGATCCCCTGAAGCAGATTGTGTAGGATTGTTTTATATTCGGCACCAACCTACTATAGGTGATTCAGATGCACAGCAGTGGCCTGGTAGTGTTTGTGGCAAGGTGCCATCAGTCAAGCAATCTTGCAGTCTTTCTTTGCCATCTGTCATTGATCATGGCAATTTGGGGGTGGAAAATCTCAATGGGAATAAGAAAACGATAACAGGAAATGTGCAGTGCACATTGCCAGCTAACCTGACTTTATATACAAAATCCTCAACGGGTGAAAAGTTTATTTATTTAAATCCTGAAAAAACACTTTACTCCGATGTGGATATCAATGGTTCAAATGCTTGGAATGGTGTTCCAATAACGGTAAGTGGAAATAATCTCTATTCATTTTCTTTTTCATCCAGACTTCAATCATTGGGTAAAGTTAGTGCAGGTGCCTATTCGGGAGATGTTATTGTGATTATGACGTTTAATTAGTTTTGATGCCAATGATGCTGGGGAGTAATAAGGTGAATAACTTGTTTGTTCTTAAACATATATGTGTGATGTTGCAGGTTCGGAAAATAACAGGGCACTGCATTGTATCTTATGGTTGTTATTTTTACCTACTATTAGCAATCGCATTTCTTTTAACAGGATGTGCTCAAGAGCTCACACCAAAGAGAGTGCCGACATCAAGTAAAATAAAAGTATCGTCAACCTCTAAGACATTGGTTCATTCTTCATTACCCCCTGAATCTGGAAGTGGTGATTGTCGTTTTACCGGAAATGTGCAGCCCTCGGCTGACAGCAATTCCGGTAAATTGGCACAATGTACTCGCGAGTTGGAGGCATTGAAGCAGTTCAGCGGCACTAAATACACACGCTACAAAGCCGAATTTGATCGCATCGCCCGTACGGGTAGTCAATATTTGGCGGTGGCTAACGGGATCAGTGAAGATATCAATGACTTAGTACGTCCTAAGTATCAGTATGCTCTTACCAGTTTGTGTTATCGTATAAAAAACGACTTATCATTGGCATTAATTAATCAGGTAGATGCACAATGAGCTGTATACGAATGCATCTTCATCGCTGTGCCTGGTTATTAATTGGTTTTTTGGGAACGGTTGATATTGTAAGTGCGGCAGAAAGTGGAAACTATACACCTCCTGGCGGTACGCCCTCGGTGGATAGCTTGATGGAAAGCGCCAGTAATTCTGATTATGGTCTGAGTACCCTAATGGCGCAACAGTCCAAATCTGGTGAGTCATCTTCAAACAGAAGTGCATCAAAACATACAGTTGGAACATCCATTCTTGTTGGTATGGGGGCCTCGTCCGGTAGTAGCGAAGCAGCAGCCCGTAAAGTATTGCGTGCAGAGAATCGTAAGCTTAAGAGACAACTGACCGATAGTATCGCCGAGTTGAAATCTTCCCAGACTGAACTAGAGAAGAGCCGTAAGCAGCTATCTGACCACCAATCAGTCAGGATAGAAGTGCAGAAGCAAAAGGATACATTACAAAAACAGTTAAGTGACCATCAGACCCTACTGACAGCTACGCAGCATCAGTTCAAAGAAGCACAAACGCAGTTAGAGGCCGTGCGTAAACAGTTCAGAGAAACTGACATTGCTCGAAAGCAGTTAGAGACGGCATTGGTTTCTACTCGTTATCAACTAGTGCAAGCCAATGATCGAGCGGTAAAAGCCAGTAAATCCGTGAGTGTACCGCTCGATAGCGATAACCGTAAGCGTGACTATGTCGTGGGCCAAGCGATGGCCTCGGGGCTAAAAGAGACACTGGCGAGTTATGCAGAAAGTGGGTTATCTCTGGATCCTGTTCGAGTGACTGCCGGATTAACTGATGGATTACGCAATCGTATGCAGCTTAAACGCAGTGATATGGATAAATATTACCTGACCTTTGCGGAGCAATTACAAAAACAGGTAAACGCCAAGGTTAAGATGGGAGAAGCACTGATTGCGAAGAAAACTGCCGGACGCAAGCCAGCAAAGAAAGTCAATGGCTTGGTGTACTTTGTGGTCAAGAAAGGTCACCCTATTAAGGATCAGGATGCACCGGTTTCGCTAGCTTTGTCTGAGCAGATTGTTGATGGTGCCACTTTAAGCACTATTCCGACACTGACACTTACCGCTGACGATGATATACCCGCCGTAGTGCGTGAGGCGCTTCCATTGTTGGGTGAAGAGGCCGAAGTTGATGCCTATGCTTTAGCTAAGGTCGTGTATGGCAACTTACCGATGCCGAAAGGGGTAACCCCGTTTACGGTCTTGGTCTATCACCTGAAAGGGATTAAACCCCAGTAAAAATAAACTATTTTGACACCCTGATGCCTTGGATTTACCCAGGGCATCATCAATCTCATATTCACCTGATTTACCCTCATAATAATGATATAGGGTATAGATTTATCAGACACAACAAAATCATTATTATTTAACCAGAGGTTAGATAATTAATAAAAACATTCCCCTCTTCTACATTACAATATACCCGTTATCTTTCAATCTGCCTCTTTTACACATTATCAATCAGTGAAGAGAATAACTCCGCTTCATTTATCAATTCATAATTGATAAATGGACTCCATAAGATACCAAAATCAATCTCCATATCGGTTTTTAACACTTCTAATAAATCAAAATATTGTGATGGAATTGATCGAATAATTTTTTCTGGAATTAAGGAAAAACCATTACGTTTAATTATTAATTCAATCATCACCATAATATCATTCGTTTTTAACATTAAATTCATACTATTATCATAAATAGAAAATGCGTTAATACCATCAATAAAATCAATTGGTATATCATTCTCATCCATGTCAATAAGCTGATACAACGATGCCATTTCAGCACTTAATTCTGTAAAATGCCGAAACCAATCACTGCCTTTTTTAAAAAGGTAAACGAGTTTTTCAGTAAAAATTTTTCTAGGCATAAGTGATGAAGTCAATGGTAGAGGAACAATGGCGATATGTAATAAACCAGAGTTTAATAGATTCATTTGCTGCTCAAATGTCAGACCAGTAATTAGCACCAGCACGGCTTTTTCCTTCCTACCTAGAAAAATTCTCTCTTCCATTTTTCCAGAATCATAAATAGGAAAACAAGAGCTAACATAAAGGTAATGTGGCGCATCATCTTGCAAATCATGATTAACCTGAATTTGAAATTGCTCAAAATGACCCAGTAATTTCTGAGCATTCTCAAAAGTTTTTTGTCCAAAATCAGTCAATCTGGTACCACCTGGTCCTCTGGAAAACAAAAGAGCCCCAAATTCCGCTTCCAGTGCATTAACTTTCTTAGTCAGTGCAGGTTGAGAAATATGTAGTATTTGAGAAGCCTTATGATAATTAAGTGTTTCAGCTAACACGATAAAAGCTTTGAGATTACGTATATCCATATCTCCACCATTCAGGTTTATCTTTCATACTTTCTTACGTTATTATTTCAATAATGAACTAAATTATTTAGACTTAACTGAAATTAATTAAATAGAGATTAAACAACAATTATAAGATGATCAATTAATTTATTATAAAAATGTTGTCAATATAAATATAGATTTTATTAATACCATAATTCCTTCTTACCCTCTAAGATAAATGGGTAAGTAATTCACTTAAATTAAATTCGTTAGAAGATAAGAAATTTCCCGATTTTTAGCTGTTTTCCCTATAGTAATTCCTATACACCTAATGACATGTATTTCCTACTATATAGGATAGCGAAATATAGCAGGTAAGCATCATTCTGAAAATATAACTATTAATCCTCCTTTTTAAATAAAATCTCGCCTCCACCCACCAATAAGACTAATATCAATCACACAGTTTAATATCTTTTACATATTTATTCGGTGACATCCAAGACATCTTTTGGCATATCAAGTAATTCTCACTCCTCAGTTTATAATTCACATAAAAAGATATAGGAAAACTCAAAAAAAATGCAACAATAGCTATCATAGCAAGATATTTAACATAAACATCATGATACCTTGGAATACGCGTTGTTAAATTTAAATAAATAGAATAAATCAAGAAATAAAAAACCAATGGGAAGAAAAAAAACGCAACTATTACCTCATTGGAAAAAGAGATTGCCTCAGCCATTGTAATTACTGAAAATAGACTATCAACAGAAGCAAACATACCCAAAGATACCAGAGACAATACAAAAATCGCCAAAATAATATGAATTATTCTTCTTTTCTTATCCACAACCATATCACTCATATCAATCGCATAACTTAATATCTTTCACATAGGTATTCGGCGACGACCAGGATATTCTTGGACATACTAAATAGCCATCACTTTTTAACTTATAATGCACATAGAAAGATATGGGGAAACTTAAAACAATTGAAACAAGAGCTATCAAACAAAGATACTTATTAAAGCTATCATGATGTTTTGGATAACGGCCAGTTATATTAACAAAAATAATAAAAATAACATAATAAAAAACCAAAGGAGAAGAAAAAAATATCATAAAAACACCACCTGAGAATATTATTTTTTCATCCATTTTAATTAATGAATTTAAATTCCCCCCTGTCAAAAAAGAAGTGAATAACGTCAGAATAAAAACAAAAAGAGCGCAGGTGATATTTATAACCTTTCTTTTATTTCCCATAATTCCCCCAGTTATTAAGGAATTGATTGAAGTCAAAAACAACAATATCAATCACATAGCTTCATATCTTTTACATAGGTATTAGGAGACTTCCAAGAGATTCTTGGACATACCAAATAGTTATCACTCTTTAATTTATAATTCACATACAAAGATGTAGGGAAACTTAAAAAAAGTGAAATAATGGCTATCGAACCAAAATATTTATTAAAACTATCATGATACTTAGGATAATGACCAGTTATACTGACAAAAATAATAAAAAATAAAGAATAAAAAACCAAAGGAGAAAAGAAGAATATAATAATAACACTACTTGAGAATGTTATTTTCTCATCCATTTTAACTAAAGAGACTAAATTTTCTCCTGTCAAAAAGAAAGCGAATGACATCAAAATAAAAATAGCAAGAGCGCCAATGATATATATAATCTTTTTTTTATCTCCCATAATTCCCCCAGTTCTTAAGGAATTGATTGAAGTCAAAAACAACAATATCAATCACATAGCTTCATATCTTTCACATAAGTATTCGGAGACATCCAAGATATTCTTGGACATACCAAATAGTCATCACTTTTTAATTTATAATGCACATACAAAGATGCAGGGAAACCTAAAAAAATGAAATAATAGCTATCGTCCCAAAACAGTTAACAAAACCATCATGATGCTTTGGATAATGACCACTTATAGTAACAAAAACCATAAAAAATATAGCATAAGAAACCAAAGGAAAAGAAAAAAATATTATAACAACACCACCCGAGAATGTTATTTTCTCACTCATTCTAACTAAAGAAACCAAATTTTCTCCGGTTGAAAAAAAAGCAAATAAAGCTAAAAGAAAAATAGCAAGAGCAGCGATGACATGTATAATCTTTCTTTTATTTCCCATAATTCCCCCAGTTATTAAGGAATCGATTGAAATCAAACATAACAATATCAATCACATAGCTTCATATCTTTCACATAAGTATTCGGAGACATCCAAGATATTCTTGGACATACTAAATAGCCATCACTTTTTAAGTGATAATTCACATACAAAGATGTAGGAAAACTTAAAAAAAGTGAAATAATGGCTATCGAACCAAAATATTTATTAAAACTATCATAATGCTTAGGATAATGACCAGTTATACTGACAAAAATAATAAAAAATAAAGAATAAAAAATCAAAGGAGAAAAAAAGAATATAATAATAACACTACTTGAAAATGTTATTTTCTCATCCATTTTAACTAAAGAGATTAAATTCTCTCCTGTCAAAAAGAAACCAAATGACGTCAAAATAAAAATAGCAAGAGCACCAATAATATACACAATCTTTTTTCTATTTCCCATACTGCCCCCAATTATGAAGAAATTGATTGAAATTGGCTTCTGGAGTTCGTGGTTTTCTTTCCATTTCTCTCTTGATTAAATTAATGACCGCTTCACTAATCTTAAATTTTTTATCAATATTATCAAGTAGATACACCGTTAAAACACCGATACCAAACACAATACCAGCCACGACAATTACGCTAGCACCGGAAACAGATATAGCTAACATCAAAGACCCAATAGCCCAAGAAACAAAGGCTGTTACTACTGTTTTAGCCAGATCTACCGCAATATTACCTAGAAAATCAGCCAGAGTGTATTCATCCTTAAATATAAGCTCAACCGTTCGATAAGCCGCGGAAAAGAATATACTGAACTTCATTCCCTTAACTATGCCACTATTCAGTCCTTGCTGCCCAATCCCCATAGATATCATCTTCATATTAGCAGCTTTATATCTTGAAGCCGTGATGATCTTTCTAACTCCCGCATAACCTGATATTTTAATGTATCTGTTTCCGTCTTTACCCATATACTCTGTGGCTTTAATTCCTAATTTCTTAAACTCCCCTATAACATTAAAAAGATCAAGAGAATCATGTATGTTACCTGCATAGGGTGATATGGGATCGGTAATCTCAAATATTTTCTTTATAAATGGACTTTTGGGTTTTCGCGAATCAATATCTTCTAGCACATCTTTCGCTTCATCTAACGATAGCAGCGCAATATAGGTTGTATTCTCTCTTAACTGCTTTTCGAGACCAATGGCATCAAAGAATTCATGCTGAGGTTTTAATTGGTTAGCCCCAACATGACCTCTCAGGAAATCCCCCATATAGCCCTCCAGCGAGGGGTTGTATTTTTTATATGTCATCGTGAAACCCTTTCCACATTTCTTAAAACCAATAATTATCACATTAGTGTCTAACCGCCGGAGTTTCCAATTTGAGAGAAAGAACACGGCCATCTGAAATCTTCATGTCGATCGCACTAGCTTGAGTTGACAACAATAGCTCAAAACACTGCATCATCATCATTGCCAATTTTTCTTCTGGAATTAACGGGCTATTCACTAATACGTCAGTGAGCTGTTGTAATAACTGTTGCCTATCTCTATCGTTCATACGGCTAACCCCATTAGCAATTAAGAATTCGAAGATAGCACTATATTACATAAAAAATAGTCATGTCGACTATATAATAGCAAAATATTAAACAAACTCAGAACGCCTACAGTTAACTTACTGTATAGTAATACAAAATAACGCCTGATGTTTAAGGATAAAAGTAATAAATACATTATTGAGCAAAAAATTCCAAACTCTATTAAATACTGTTTCTATCCTTTAAGAAAGAAATTCAATATTGAACTGTTAATTTTTTTATATTTTGGTGTTAAGGTCATACTTTCACCGCCTAGACATACAGTCTTAGGTAATTTAAATAAAGAGTTTGTCTGGTAATTACTTATGTCACATATAATTTATTTATCTTTAGATGGTAAGAAACAAGGTTTAATTTCTGCCGGTTGTTCAACGCTAGACTCAATAGGAAACCGATACCAACAGGGGCACGAAGATCAAATACAGGTATTGCATTTGAATCACACGATAACTCGCCAAAAGAATGTCGATCATCACCCGGTACAATTTATCAAGCCAATCGATAAATCATCGCCGCTGTTAGCATCCGCAATATCTTCAAATGAACTAGTGAATGCGATTTTCTTCTTTTACAGAACAAATTTCGCTGGGCAGTTAGAACTTTTCTATGAGGTCAAATTAACAGAAGCGAGTGTTGTTGACATTTCTTGCGTCTACCCGCATTCAATAAATGATAATGAAATGATGCCGTACGAAAAAGTCTTTCTAAAATATAGATCCATATCCTGGAATCACATAACCGCCGGCACATCTGCCTATAGTATATGGGATGATAGAGTTTATTAAAAATAAACTGAGTTAAGTATATACCTTATGGATTTCAAGATGCATCGCGACGGCAAGGGAGCGAATCCCCGGGAACATAGATAACGATGTGACCGGGGTGAGAGAATGCAGCCAACAAAGAGGCAACTTGAAAGATGACAGGTATATATAAATATACATGTTCAAGCCGCTGATAAACCCCATTCAAGATAATGAAGTCTATCAACAATCTGCTAATCTGATTCAGATTAGTGTTTCATGCGTTCCGACCATGTTGAGAATCTGTTACTAATGAGACTGTCGATAAATATCTGGCCTGGAGATTTGCCAGACAAAATTTTCGCGGTTCACAGGGCTATATCCCATTTTCTCGTACAACCAAGGGGCTGTAGATGTGACAAGCATAATCCGCCGTAGACGCTTCATAACAGGATGTGATTGACAACATTCCATAAGCCAGCGGCCAAGTTTCTGCTGCTGCCATTCTTCCAGAACATAGACATCGCAGAGGTAACCGAACGTAATCCCATCTGTAATTATACGGGCAAATCCAATTTGCTTATCTCCGTTAAAAAGCCCAAAGCAGAGACTATTGCAGACTGATTTCCTTACAGTATCAATATCAATCCCTTCAGCCCAGGTAGAATGAGTGAGATACTGGTGAATAGCATCGATATCCAGCAGCATCAAGTCCGTAGTAATGTGGTATTGCTGATAGTGCCAAGTATGAATCTCTTCCATATTTTTTCCACTCCGGAAAATTAACCAACTTCAGACTGAAGTGTTGATTGCTTCCGCAGGGAGAAAAGTAGCGTCAGAACAAGTGCTATTGCCGCTATTGCCCCGCAGATTATCCACAATCCCTGTGGGCTGCCAGCATTGACATCCAAAAAATGACCCGCTGCAAAGTTTCCTGTCACTCCACCGACCAACCCCGCGATTCCGAGAACACCATAAGCTGTTCCCAGCAGTCCGCTATAAACATTTTCACTTGTGACAGCATCAATTGTCGGATCGATGGTAATTTCTCCTAGAGTGTAGAAGGCAATCAGGATGATAAAGATCCACATTTCAACTGCCATACTCATGCCACTGAAGCAGAGGGCAAAAGCAAGAAAACCTACCCCCATAGCCAGCCAGTGAGAGAGCCATTTGTTCAACCATACATTCACAATAATTTGCAACAGTATCACCACAGCCGCATTGGTGATAAAAAGAGCTGACACAGCCATAGGCCCCCAATACCGGGAAGCAAAAAGAGGAAAAGCACTTTCAAGCTGCATATAGATAAAGTTGAATGCGGCATACAAGACACAGGTAATCAGAAAGGGAGGGTTTTTGCTGAGATAGCGGAAGACATGTTTTCTAGTACCAAGTTCGGCGTTCCCTGCTGCGGTTACCTTCACGGTGGCTAGAGCTGAAGTACTCAAGGTATATAGCACCCCGAGGGCGATAAGCTGACTACCGGCTGCTGTAAGGAAGAAACTCGCACTATCGGAGTCCATAAAGAACCCACCAATACTACTGCCGATGGCAACACCGATGTTGTTCACTGTGCTGCGAAACGAAAACAGCAGCACTTTATTACTCCCTTCTGATACCCTCGCGACAAGGGCCTTAGCCGCAGGGGTGAATAGCCCCTTACTGATACCAATGCTGGCACTCAAACAGCAGATAATCCAGTGAACCGACGCGGCCTCCAAAAATATCAGATAGCTGGCAATCTGGAGGATCAGCCCGCACTTCATGGTGAAGTTAGGGCTAATTCTGTCCGTCATGATACCTCCGAGAAACGTTGCACCATACTGACCTGCCAGAAAAAGCGAGAGCTGAAGGGTGGCGAATTCGGCAGAAAAGTGCAGATGGAGTACCAGATAAACCACCAGAAACGGGATAACAGAAAAATAGCCAACCGATGTCAGCCACTGTACAAAAAGGACTTTTCGCGTATCGGGTGAGAACTGCCGGATTTCATTCAGAACGGACATTTATGACACTCCCGTAAGAGACAACACATGTGATATGCGCTGATTGAGTTCCTGAAGCGTATCTGCATCAACGATGAATCCACCATGCCGGTGAAAGGAATCAGTCAACGGAGGAATGGACATTCCTTCACTCAGTCTCCATTCATGCCAGCGAACCCATTCCGGCGGGGAGCCAAACGGATGCCAGAACGTATTGACCTCACCTTCCGGAAACTGGAAATAAGTGATGGCCGCGCAACGGCCATTGTCTATGGGGATCTGCACGGTACTACCGGCAAAGAGATGTATACAGGCTGTAATCATGTCAAATCCCGTCGCCAACTCAGCCAACTGCCATATCCGATCGCCTCCTGGACGATTATGACACTCTATCAAGCGAAACGTGTCACCTTCTCTTTTCACTTCAATATGACCGACACCACTGGTCATACCGATACTATCCAGCACAGTAAAGATCCAAGCCCGAAGCGCGTTATCTTTAGTCATACCGGCATGCACTCTGTGTCCTACCTCTACCACACCGGATACTCCACCCAGCAGTTTCTCTGTGACTGCAACTAGATGATGCTGACCTTCAATCGTGAACGTTTCGCAGCTGTACTCCTGACCAGGAGCAAAACTTTCCACCATCCATCCTTCACCTAGTTCTGGTAACCGTTCGCCGGGCTGACGCAGAATAGTGACCTGCTGACTTCCTGTCGCGAAGCGAGGCTTGAGTACCACAGGTAAGTGATGGGCAAGAATAAAGGTTTCCACCACAGCGGGGCTTTCCGCTTTAATGAAAAGGACGTTGCCGGCCAGTGTGGACTCTACTGCCTGACGGGTGCGAAGCTTATCCCGGCAGATCAGTGAACAGCGCAAGGATGGTCCAGGGATCTGCAGGATGGCGGCGATGACCGCCGCGGGTTCCATGCCGTATTCCGTGAATGAGACGACAAAATCGAACGCATTAAGGAGATGTTCATCTCCAGCAGCCAACAGCAGAGCAGGAAAATCATCAAAACAGGTCAACAATACCTTTCGGGCATGTTCATGCTGAAAGGCAGAGGCCCGCCATGGTTCTGTAAGTATTGTAATTTCCATGTCACAACTGAGGGCTTTTTTTAGATAGTCATCCGTTGGGCCCAATAGGAGCATATGTTTTTTATCAGACACCTCCAACCTCTTCACATACATACTGAATGACGTCACAGAGAGCATTCTGTGACTCCGTAGTTTGATTCAACGCGCAAATAAGCTTTAGTGTGTCAGGCCGATGGCTACAGATAGTCGTCAAGATCCGGTTGGCATGCAGGTAGCGCCAGACCTTCCATGCTAAACCAGTGGACGCGAAGCGCAGGAAATGCAAGTTCGTCAATGATACAACATTCACCAGATAAGAAGGGTGTGCTCTCGCAAGCTCACCCAACTGTGCAGCGAAACATGCCTGCTGTTGCCCGAAAGCAGGATCTAAAAGCACACGATCCAAGATAGTCAGAACCTCAAGCGCCACTGTCTGACCAAGCGGATTTCCCGCAAAGGTAGACGCAAGCAATCGTGAACAACCCGGACGGAGAGTGAATTCACTGAACAACGTCTGCCGGACAACCAACTGTGCTGAAGGGACCAAGCCTCCAGTGAGCGTTTTGGACAGGAGAATCATATCAGGCTCAGTCTGCCATCCTAATGCCTGCATCGCGCTATATGCACCGCAGCGCCCCATCCCACTGAACACTTCGTCCGTGATGAACAGCGTACCGCTGTACGTACAGGCTTCACGCAACGCACTCGCTTCAAAAGCTGACAGGATACGCCCCCCCGCAATGGCCTGCACCGGTTCAACGAGCAGTGCAGCATACTGCGCGGACGCAATCTGTTGGACGCCCTCTTCGGCATCGTCAAAAAAATCCACAATGTCGCTTTCCGTTAGTATTTCATAGCCCTGACGCCATAACGTATGATCAGTGAGTTGCAAAGTGAAGGTGGTCAGACCGTGAAAAGCTCCACGACGTGCCAGAACTTTACGACGGCCCGTGGAGGATACAGCTATTTTCAGTGCAGCTTCCACGGCTTCCGCCCCGGTTGAAAGGGTCCAATTGTTCCAGTTACCCCGCAGCTCTAGGCGCTCAATGAGCATCTTTGCCAGACGGGGGGCTAGTGCCGTGATCCCCAAGGGAGCACCCGCCGGTATCTGCTCATCTAATGAGCGTTTCAATGCCGTTTTTAGCGGCTCAAAACCATGGCCAAACAACGTTGCCCCGTAGTGGCCGATGAAATCGAACCAAACATTATCGTCACTGTCGTACAGGCGATCACCTTCAGCCCTCAGAAAAACTGGGGAAGCACCGAGCGCATTGAGCATCTCAGCCCATCCCTGGTTTACAAAACGTGAGTAGTCACTCAGCAATGTGGTCATAGGTGTAGAAAATCCTTCATACTGAAGTTCAGGGCTGGACGTTTCATCTGAACATGTAACTTCTCCAGTTCCTCCCAAGTACGCCAGGTCATTTCCAGCAACAGGCCATAACAGTCGCGTGCAATCCGCTGAGTCTGCACACTCTGTTCACCACATTCAGCTAGCAACAAACGTGAAATATAAGGATGAAAAAGCTTTTCGTTAAGTACCTCATGTTTTCGAGAGCTTTCATTCACCTCCTCCGAAAAAATTCCGGAATTTGCCACCACCTCGTTGATGATATTGGGCTGACCTGGTAGCCCTTCCGTGATGGTTGCTGCTGCGGCATATGCAATAATGTGATTGCCGGCAAGCCAGGTATAGGTATCACAAAGCAACTGAGCAAACGGAACCGGAAGTGAACTGTGGAGATCATTTTCATCCAAACCTAAAGCGAGACAGGTCCGAAATTCGTAGGATTCATGCCCCATTTCTTCACTGTAGTAGCGGCGAAGGAGTTTTTTTAGCGGCCTAGGAAGGCGTAGTGCCATGGCGTTAGACACCAAGTCGATGAACCGCTCTGTAATGTAATATTCCTGTGCATACACTGCCTGAATAAGGGTCTGCTGGGAACCATGTTCATTGTTTCTTAGCGCGGCAGCAAATCTGGCTGGCCCGAAGCCTTCAAGACAATCTTTTGCCCATCGTTCAAGCCTAAGGGCTAGGTTTGTTCCGGAATCCGGCGCATCGATCGGTAGGGTAGGAAATTTTTTACGGGCCGCATCCGCATCCAAGCTTCTGACCAGTGACCAGACTATCACCGATAGGCACTTTCGCACCTCACCAACCCAGAAAGCAGTAAAGTCAATGTTCAGCTCAGTGCTGTCGCAGCCGCTCAATCGTGACAATAGCTGCCTCGTGACGATAACAGCAGGTGGGCACAACTGTTTCCATGCCAGGAGTGCCGTTTTGCCATAAACGAGGAATGCATTATTTTCATGCTCAAGAATGTTTATTATATCCGCTGTTTCCAAGCCGTCGATAAACGTTAAGAGTTCCGTGGCATGTTCGTCTAGGGAATGTTGCCAAGGGATAAGAACGTCAGTAGCTTCCCTGATTACTTTATCGATGATGACCTGCTTTTTTGCCAGAGTATGTTCTGGTGATGTCTCCCGGATAAACCCGTATTCATGCAAAACGCTCAGAATCTGCTGCTCGTCACTCTCCTCGCACGCATGACCGATAGTTGACCAACCAACCGGACATCCCTCCCGCAGCGATTTGAGTAGTTCCAACAATTTGTCCGGTTCGCTACTTGTGATTTCTAGTTCAGGATAATCCTCACCGATCTCGATCACACCCTGTGCATTTTTTGCAAGAATTGGGGCATGGAGCACCGGTTTGACATAATGATTTAAACTCCATTGTTCCATGACAGGTACTCACACAAAAATACGTAGATTCAGGTTGGATTCATAGGTACTGCAGATCTGAGCATCCCATATCTTCATGGTTTCCAGCAGTGTCATGATATGAACCAATGTGACGCGAGCTTCTTCAGCGGAGATGGCTGAAATATGACCCAACAGCTCATCGGTGATGAGATGATGACTACCTTCCTCATTGACAGCTGAATGCCCGATGATCGGTTTCCAAAATCCTTCAGGAAAATCAAGTGACTGGCAAGTAGCCACGAAGACATCGTTAAATTCTGGATAAGGCTCTTCAAATAAAAATAGCGCAGAGATGAAACTCAAAAGGTGCTGACGCGCGAACGTGCCAAGCGTGCAGAAAACGGAGAACGTGCTGGAAAGAGGAGTTGTTCCCTTAACCTGCTCTTCCGGGATCCCCACTGCGGAGAGCGCTTTCAGCAACAGAGTTTCATGATCATGTTCTTCGAGAAAAAGCCGTTTTATTCCCTGAAAAACGGGATTAGGGCATTTATGAGACATAGCCGGGGCAATGACAGACGGCGCGGCTTTGACGATATGATAATATTCGACAGCAAAACCAATGAGCTGGGAACGGGTAGCACGCCCTTCACGCATAGCAGCATAAAGTACCGAAGTGCCCAGCCTCGCATGCCATGCACGTGAATATCGTTTAAGCTGATTGGCAAATTGTTCGCCCGACAGGGTACCACTAATGTCTGGATAATGGCTTTCTGTCAAAAGATAATGGTTGTCGAGCTGTACAATAATATTTTCTATTTCGTCAGATAATGCTGGATAAGCGGTTTTTAGTTCGGCCTGAGTTTTCCCTCCTGCCTTCAAATCAGAGAGAAAATTACTGAGCGAATTACCTTTCTCATCAAGAGAAAGCACTACGCCCTGCTGACGGTAGTCAATATGATGCTCTTCTCCGTGACGGGTATATTGCACTCCATCTCGAAAACGTGGAGTAATGAAACGTTGAGGCGAAGTCTGCATGACGGGCTCCGTTAAATTAAATATCTGACAGGCGGCGAAGTAGAGGTTTGTTATCTTCTGAGTAATAATCCCAGACAGCACTGTGAAAATTATCGTAAAGCTCAACGAAGAGTCGAGTATTCGCAATCATACTTTTCATCTGGTCGTAACGGACAACTGGAATTTCATGGAAGAGTTCACGGGTAAGAATTCCATGTTCAGCTTCAATGTTAATATTTGCGTGAGCCTTAATTGGCTTAATAAAGTCAGGCGAAATTTTTCCGCTACTTTCCATAGCCAGAATATAGCTGTCTACCTTAATATCTTTTCCTTCTAGGATACCCATAGTGCTGAAGAAAAACAGAGGATCGTTAGCTGACCAGTAAGCTAGGGCATTACAGAGAGCCAAAGTCTCAGGAAGCGGCAGGGTTTCCGCCATGTCTTCCCTTTCAATATCTAGATGATTTAACGCATTCAGAATAAGTTCATCATGTCCGTATTCCTCTCCGTAAAACTCATTCATAATGAGTCTAGCCTTCGTTGAAGGCAGGTAACTCAGAACCGGAGAATCAAACCAGCTTTCACGGAACAGAAAGTGGTAGTTTTCAATTGCCATACCATAATAAACTTTTTCTGGTACATCCTGCGGGGATTGCATTGCCTGCCAGAACTTATTCTTATAAAGCATAGAATAAAGCAGGTTTGCCTGGAGATCTTCAAGAATTAGTATTGCTTCATCACCGGATACAAATTCTTTACCAGAGTTATTAACATAACCAATCTTGTTGTTTACAAGAGCGTCCAGAAACTCGGTTGCCTCTTCACTGTGAATTTCCGGGTGCTTTTCCAAGATGTTTTTTAGTGGAGTATTCCCATCGCAGGCATCGAGTACCGCATTCCAGTCACTGATGTTTCCGGAAAGATTTTCAACGTCAAAGGCTATGTGTTTATCACTGAACACGAAACCACGGCCATTTTTTTCCAAATGGCCGGATATAACATAGTTATTTTCCATAGTATTCTCTACCAGAAATAAAAACAGCCAGCCTGCTGGCTGACCGTTTAGGGGGATTACAGGTGAGCCGCCATCAGAATCGGACGATCACTTTTCGGTTTGATAATAACCTTAGCTTTCTGCTTGGTAGGGGTACTAGAAGTATTGTTCACTTTCTTGTCCATGACTCGCTCCTTGCGTTAAAAAATTAAGATGAATGCATTCCACATAAGTTAGAATACATAAAAAAAATTAACAAATTAATTAGTTACAGGCAATACAGAAAACTTAGGAAAAAATTTAAATGAAAATCATTTTCGTGTTAAATTTTGCTTAATTAATCAAATATAGTTTTTTATTCTTTTTATTTTAATTATACAAAATATAAAGTTGTTTACTCATGGAATTAATGCTAAAAATAAACAAATAAAAAACTTTTATTACACAATCCACTTACGTAACAAACAATAATCATTAACACAACAATAAATTAAGTCCATATTAACCGTTTGTGTGATCAAGTTCCCTTGGAAAAAGGATAGAATCGAGATACGGCACGGTAACTTTAGGTTAAGCATATGCATCTAGCTGTTCTAACGACCTTGTTTACGATTTTATGTAATCACCATTTCATTTTAAATGTGGCCGTTTAGGCGGTCGCCACCTTCGAATTTTTCGCCTGATATCCCGTCCACATTGAATGAGGGTTTACGGCGTTTTTTGCTAAAAACCAGAATTTTCTTAAATCAATTCATACTCCCCGTTTTTATAGCCTCTTGCTCTACAACCCATAAAACTCATTCACAAAGCTATCGTTTTTATCGAAACACTGACCAAATTGCTCTTTATGACAAAGAAGAGTAAATAACTATTTATCATTTCAAGAATATTCCATCAGGAAAGCAATATGAAAATCAATCTCAACAATATGGTTACCGAAAGTCGTAATCCAGCCAGTGCCAACATTGATACTTTGCCAACCCTTGAAATGTTAAAACTAATTAATGACGAAGATAAAAAAGTCGCATTGGCTGTAGAACAAACTTTGCCAAAAATCGCTGAAACGGTAGACAAAATTGCCGAGGCATTTCATCACGGCGGTCGTTTAATTTATATCGGTGCCGGGACATCGGGCCGATTAGGGATTTTGGATGCCAGTGAATGTCCGCCTACTTATGGCACCAAACCGGAACAAGTGGTTGGATTAATTGCCGGCGGGCATCAGGCCATCCTAAGCGCTGTTGAGAATGCAGAAGATAACCAACAACTGGGCGTAAATGATCTTCAAGCACTAAACTTTAATGCAAAAGATGTATTGGTTGGCATTGCCGCCAGCGGCCGTACACCTTATGTCTTGGGTGCCATGGCGTATGCCAAATCCATCGGTGCAACGGTCGCCTGCATTAGCTGCAACCCGGAAAGCCCGATGACACAAGCCGCCGATATCGCTATTACGCCGATAGTTGGGCCGGAAATTGTCACAGGTTCATCACGTATGAAAGCCGGTACAGCACAAAAGCTCATTCTGAATATGCTGACCACCGGTGCCATGATCCGTTCAGGTAAAGTTTATGGCAACCTGATGGTGGACGTAGAAGCGACAAATGCCAAGCTGGTTGAAAGGCAGAAAAATATCGTTATCGCCGCCACCGAATGTAACCGTGAACAAGCAGAGCAGGCACTGGCTGAATGTGATGGACATTGTAAAACCGCCATTGTGATGATTCTGGCTGGCATCAATGCTCAACAAGCAAAGGCTTTACTGGAAAAACATCACGGTTTGATTCGACCGACGATCTCAGCCGTTCGGTAATGACTTCCTCTGCTGAGCAGGAGTAAGAAAATGGCTAAAATTAATCAGTCAGTCATTGCCCAGATCCTTAAAGCTATCGGCAATGCAAATAATGTGGCGCAATGTGGCAACTGTATGACCCGTCTACGACTAACACTGCGTGACAGTACGCAGGTGGATAAAGTGGCGTTAAAACAGATCCCCAATGTGTTAGGTATTATTGAAAGCGACAATCAGTTTCAAATTGTGCTTGGGCCGGGAAAAGCCCAAACGGCGGCTGAGATAATGAATGAATTGCTCAATTCCTCTACTCATACAGCACAATCGAAACCAAGCGACACCCATTTAGCCAATATTGCTTCTGCTAATAAAAAGCAACTTAAAGAGAAACAAGTCAGTGCGGTACACAAATTCCTGACCAAATTCGCTACCATTTTTACCCCACTGATCCCCGGTTTTATTGCCGTTGGTCTGCTTCTCGGCTTTGCGACTTTACTTGAACAGGCAGTCATTCAGGGCGTTGAACGCCCTAATACCATTTTGGTTAAAATCATCGGCTATATGAAAGTTTTCAGTAAAGGTATGTTCAGCTTTCTGAGTATTCTGATCGGTTATAACGCGCAAAAAGCATTTGGTGGTTCGGGAATAAATGGTGCCATTATTGCTTCGCTGTTTGTACTCAGTTATAACCCGGATGCCACCAGCGGTTTTTATTCCGGTATTTCTACTTTCTTTGGTTATAGCATCGATCCACGCGGCAATATTATCGGCGTTCTTATTGCCGCTATTCTGGGAGCATGGGTAGAACGACAAGTTCGTAAGATCATTCCAGACAATCTGGATATGATCCTCACTTCGGCTATTACTCTGCTAATCATGGGAGCCATTGCCTTTATCTTTATCATGCCGCTGGGAAGTTATCTGTTTAGCGGCATGTCATGGTTATTCCTTCACCTTAACGGCAATCCTTTTGGCACGGCGATATTGGCTGGGCTATTTTTACTCGCTGTTATGTTTGGTATTCATCAAGGGTTTGTTCCCGTCTATTTCGCACTCATGGAGGCTCAAGGTTTTAATTCTCTGTTCCCAATTCTTGCAATGGCAGGCGGCGGGCAAGTTGGTGCAGCGCTGGCACTGTATGTCAAAGCGAAAAAAGACTCGCTGCTGCGCACGCAGATAAAAGGCGCGATTATTCCAGGCTTGCTCGGCATCGGTGAACCGTTGATTTACGGAGTCACACTTCCACGGATTAAACCCTTTATCACCGCCTGTTTAGGCGGTGCCGCCGGTGGTTTCTTTATCGGTTTAATCGCTTATTTAGGATTACCTGTTGGGTTGAATACGGTTTTTGGTCCATCTGGATTAGTAGCACTGCCACTGATGACCTCAAACAATGGCATTTTTGTCGGAATGGCAGTGTACGCCGCCGGGCTAGTGGTGGCTTATATCAGCGGTTTTGTACTGACTCTGATCTTCGGGAGTAAAAAAATAGAGGTGCTTAAAGCCGATGTCCAAAGCCAAAAAGAATGAATAAATATTCTTTATAACCAAAATACAATTTACTGATGAATTACCCAAGCCAGATTAATGGCACACAAGTTGCCGTTAATACGCCCATCATGATATTGAAAATAAACCAAGCATTGCGACTACGGAGTAACGTCCCTATCAATGAACCAAAACCCGCCCACACCATGCCGCACAAGAAATTAATAAACATCACCACGATACTGATCACGATGATGGAATAGAGGTAATGATCACCGGCAATACTATAGCTGCCAACCGCCCCCAACCCCATCAGCCAGGCTTTCGGATTCAAAAACTGCAATAACCAACCTTGATACCACCGCACCGGCTTGATAACAGCGCTATCTTTGATATCCAGACGTCGGTAGCTGGCTGTTGCTGTTTTCCATGCCAACCACAGCAAATAGAGGCTACCTGCAATTTTCATCACCGTGTAAATAGCAGGATAGACCAACAACAATGCAGCGACGCCAAAAGCAGCCAGATATAAAATCGTCTGCATGCCCAGAACAACGCCAAAGAGTAACCCCAAAGAGCGGATAAAGCCGAAGTTAGCGCCTGACGAAGTCAACAACATGTTGTTTGGACCCGGCGTAATGGAAGAAATAAACAAAAAAGTTGTTAATGAAAAAATTAGGCTTGCTGTCATGAAGAGTTACCTTTCATCCTGAATGATGCCGTTTCCCTTTCACAGAAAATATCAGTATGTTATTCACCATACAAGATAACTAATCAATTTAACTCGAAACCATTATGACCGATATCTTTCGTCCTCTAACCGGAGCCAGTAATCCGCATTTGCAGACACTCCTCCCGCGTCTGGTGCGGCGGTATCCTGAACTGCAACCCTATTGGCAACGACTTGATTTACCAGATAACGATTTTGTTGATCTGGCGTGGAGTGAAGATCCCGCCACCGCAGCACACAAGCCACGATTGATCCTATTTCATGGTCTGGAAGGCAGTTTTCACAGCCCTTATGCCCACGGTTTGCTTCATATCTGTCAGAAGAAAGGTTGGCTTGGTGTTGTCATGCATTTCCGCGGATGCAGTGGTGAACCAAACCGCCAAAAACGTCTCTATCATTCTGGCGAAACAAGCGATGCCCGTTATTTTCTAAGCTGGTTAAAACAGACTTACGGTGATGTCCCCACCTCAGCCGTAGGTTATTCAGTCGGCGGTAATATGCTGGCCTGCTATCTGGCAGAAGAAAAAATAGATGCTCAGATCAATGCTGCCGTTATTGTTTCCGCGCCTCTGATGCTGGCAGCCTGCTCCCTGCGGATAGAGAAAGGATTTTCTCATGTTTATGAACGCTATTTACTCAATAGCCTGAAACGTAATGCCACCCGCAAATTGTTGCGCTACCCCGGTTCACTCCCCATCAATCTGTCTCAAGTAAAAGGATTGAAACATATTCGGGAATTTGATGAAATTGTGACCGCGAAAATCCACGGCTTTAAAAATGCAGCGGACTATTACCACCAGTGCAGTGCTCTGCCTCGTCTGCCTGATATTACTGTGCCACTGCTGATTATTCATGCTAAAGACGATCCTTTTATGGCACCAGAAGTCATCCCTGATCTCAAAATGTTACCCAAAAATATTGAATACCAAATGACAGAATATGGTGGACATGTCGGCTTTGTCAGTGGTTCATTGAAGAAGCCACAAATGTGGCTGGAACAACGCATCCCAAATTGGCTGTCATCTTATCTGGAGCAAGCACAATGATTATTCCGTGGCAACAATTGGAACCCGAAACTCTGCTAAATTTGATAGAGAGCTTTGTCTTGCGGGAAGGCACTGACTATGGCGAAGATGAAAAATCGCTGGAGCAGAAAGTCGCTAATATACGCCATCAGTTGGAACGGGGGGATGTTATGCTGGTGTGGTCTGAACTGCATGAGAGCGTCAATATTGTGCCAAAAGAAATGTTCCATTCTTAACATTATGGAGTTTACTGAATGTCTGTCAAACATCCGATTATTGCAATTACCGGCTCCAGCGGTGCCGGAACCACCACCACCAGTTTAGCTTTCCGTAAGATTTTCCAGCAACTTAACATCAGTGCAGCGCAGATAGAAGGAGATAGTTTCCACCGCTACACCCGCCCTGAAATGGATGCCGCAATCCGTAAAGCCAAAGAGCAAGGCAGGCATATCAGTTATTTTGGGCCAGAAGCCAATGATTTTGGTATGTTGGAAAAAACCATGATTGATTATGGTGAAACCGGTGAAGGCCGCCGTCGGAAATATCTTCATACCTATGACGATGCCGTCCCTTACAACCAGCTTCCCGGTACATTTACGCCGTGGGAATCTTTACCCAAGCAGACCGATGTGCTGTTTTATGAAGGTCTGCACGGTGGTGTTGTCACACCACAACATAATGTTGCCAGTCATGTCGATCTGCTCGTGGGCGTCGTGCCGATTGTCAACCTTGAATGGATTCAGAAACTTGTCCGCGATACCGGAGAACGAGGACACTCGCAGGAAGCTGTGATGGATTCCGTCGTGCGTTCTATGGATGATTATATTAATTACATTACGCCACAATTCTCGCGAACACATATCAACTTCCAACGTGTCCCTACCGTTGATACATCCAATCCATTCTCAGCCAAAACCATTCCATCACTGGATGAAAGTTTTATTGTCATCCGCTTCCGTGATCTGACTCAAATTGATTTCCCATACTTGTTAGCAATGTTACAAGGCTCATTCGTTTCAAGCATTAATACCATCGTGGTCCCCGGTGGAAAAATGGGATTAGCAATGGAATTAATTATGACGCCATTGGTACAGCGATTACTGGAAGGGGAAAAGATTTGTTAATCAGCGCCTGAGGTCAATTTAGCAAATCCGGCACTTAAAATTTGCATCTTATATTATTCAGTTAAAAAAACAGGTAACTGAAATATTAGTTACCTGATGTTATTTTTGATCACGAAATAATATCTTAATCTATATCTTTAACTTCAAAACTGTGGGTAATTTCAACTGATTTCCCCAACATCAATGCAACAGAGCAATATTTTTCTGCTGAAAGCATGACGGCACGTTCAACCGCTTTATCTATTAAATCTTTACCCGTAACAATAAAATGCAGATTAATATGAGTAAACAAGCGTGGCGGCTCTTCACGACGGCGGGAAGTTAATTTTACTTCACAATCTCTGATGTCATACCTGCCTTTATGCAAAATAGAAACTACATCAATCGTACTGCAACCACCGGCTGCCATTAATACCATTTCCATTGGGCTCGGTGCCTTATCACCGGCATTACCATCCATCATGATCTGATGACCGGAAGATGACTCCCCCAAAAGAGATAATCCTTCAACCCATTTTACCCGCGCTTGCATAAATACCTCTTAAGTCGTTCTTTGCATCCAAGCCTACTCTTTCAGTATTAAACTGGCAATCTAGTGAGCGGTTTATTATGCTGAAACAAGACAAGACAAGACAGAAACCCTTTCCTGTGTTAAAAACAGAAGTGGGCTAAGTATAGGCAGGTTATGATCAATACTTAAGGTTCAAATTTCAGATAACCTATATAAAACCCTTATCTGTCGGTTTTTCAACAAACTAATATGTTAAGCTAGTGTCTTTATAAGCCAGCCTGACGAGAAACTTTTAGATTCTCGTGTTATTTAGGCAGCGATAACAACAGAGGATGAAACGAATGGTTCTCGGCAAGCCACAAACAGACCCCACTCTTGAATGGTTTTTGTCACACTGCCATATTCATAAATATCCATCTAAAAGTACGCTTATTCATCAAGGCGAAAAAGCAGAGACGCTTTACTATATCGTAAAAGGTTCTGTTGCGGTTTTGATTAAAGATGAAGAAGGCAAAGAGATGATCCTTTCCTATCTAAATCAGGGGGATTTCATTGGTGAACTTGGATTATTTGAAGAGGGGCAAGAGCGTACAGCTTGGGTACGGGCCAAAAGCGCCTGTGAAGTGGCTGAAATCTCCTATAAAAAATTCCGTCAGCTGATTCAGGTAAACCCGGATATTTTGATGCGTTTATCTGCTCAAATGGCAAACCGTTTGCAAACAACTTCTGAGAAAGTCGGTAATCTGGCTTTCCTGGATGTTACCGGCCGGATTGCCCAAACTTTATTGAATCTGGCGAAACAACCAGATGCAATGACCCACCCGGATGGAATGCAAATCAAAATCACGCGTCAGGAAATTGGCCAGATTGTTGGCTGTTCCCGCGAAACAGTTGGTCGTATTCTGAAAATGCTAGAAGATCAAAACTTGATCTCCGCACACGGTAAAACTATTGTTGTTTACGGTACACGTTAACGCCCGAGTAATCAGCGCATAATCCTGCGCTGATTTCTCTTGTATTTAATTACACAACTGGTTAATTGCCTGTTCTAACCGCTCCATTCCTTGAGCAATCTCTTCTTCACTAATAATCAACGAAGGCGTGAAACGCAGTACATCGCCCCCCGCACTCAACAACATTAAGCCATTTTCAGCCGCCAGTTGCAGAATATCTTTAGCTTTTCCCTGATGTGGCGCTTTAAGTTCCGCACCAATCAGCAGACCCTTTCCGCGGATTTCACCAAATATCGAATATTTCTGATTGATATCATTCAGAAAATTCACCATTAAATTATGGCGTTTTTCAACTCCCGCCAGAACCGTGGGTGTATTAATAATATCAAAAGCAGCATTTGCAACTGCACAAGCCAACGGATTACCACCATAAGTTGTACCGTGAGTTCCCGGTGCCATCGCTGAAGCAATATTCTCCGTTGTCAGCATAGCGCTGATAGGGAAACCATTTCCCAATGCTTTTGCCGTGGTAATGATGTCTGGCGTAACATCATAATGCATATAAGAAAATAGCTTGCCAGTACGTCCCATCCCACTTTGCACTTCATCAAACACCAACAACACCTGATGCTTATCGCAAAGCTCACGCAACCCACGAATAAATGCCGGTGCTGCCGGCGTGACTCCCCCTTCGCCCTGAACCGGTTCTAATACAACAGCACAAGTATGGTCATCTATGACGGCCTTCACTGCATCTAAATCATTAAAAGGCACATGAATAATATCCGCGGGTTTTGGCCCAAAACCATCAGCATATTTTGGTTGACCACCCACGGAGACAGTAAATAAGGTACGACCATGAAAACCCTGATGAAATGCGATAATTTTGGTTTTATAGGGATTGTGACGCGTAATGGCATAGTGACGAGCCAGCTTAAATGCCGCTTCATTCGCTTCCGCTCCTGAGTTGGCAAAAAACACCCGCTCAGCGAAAGTCGCATCAATCAGTTTCTGCGCCAGAATCAAAGCCGGTTCATTGGTGAAAATATTACTGATATGCCAAAGTTTCTCCCCTTGCTGCTTCAAAACATCCACTAACGCAGGATGACAATGGCCCAAAGCCACAACAGCAATACCTCCTGCAAAATCAATATACTCTTTCCCATGCTGATCCCACACACGACTAGCTTGCCCTCTCACCGGTATAAACTGCGCTGGTGAATAAATTGGCAACATAACTTGATCATATGTATTTCTATCTACTGCGGTATGCTCCTTCATTTTCCCACCCGTTTTTTATATATACGCCATTCAGAAGTGAAAACATAATCACCAAATATGCATAAAAAATCAAAGATGGGCAAATGAAAAAGATGGATAAATGAAGAAATTATCGGTATCTGTTAATATCTCAGAAAGTTGCTCAGTAACTGGTGACCTTGCTCACTGAGAATACTTTCAGGATGGAACTGCACACCTTCCAGTGGTAGAGTGCGATGACGAATGCCCATAATTTCATCGACGTTGCCGTTATGCTGGCTCCATGCGGTGACTTCAAATGCGGCCGGTAATGTCTCTGCGGCAATCACCAATGAATGATAACGAGTCGCGGTCAATGGCCGGTTAAGCCCTTTGAACACACCTTGCTGATTATGATGAATAGCCGAAGTTTTTCCGTGCATCACTTCCCTGGCTTTTACCACGCTGGCACCAAACGCCTGACCAATTGCCTGATGCCCAAGACAAACACCAAGAATCGGCAACTTATCCGAAAAATGAGAAATCGCAGACAGAGAAATGCCGGCTTCATTTGGGGTACAAGGGCCTGGGGAAATAACCAAATGGGTAGGCGTCAATCTCTCAATATCTTCAAGCTGCAATTCATCATTGCGCTTAACTAAAACATCTGTACCCAATTCACAAAAATATTGATATAAGTTATATGTAAAAGAATCATAGTTATCTATTATTAGTAACATAGGAGTCTATCCTACTCATTTTTATCGCTGTATTTTGTTGCCCTGCCACTCCTGCAATTTGTTTATCCTGCACAACTGGCTCCAGGTAAAACGGCCTCGCAACAACGGGGCGGCTATCATAGCACATCAACATTTGTAGCATAGTACAACAAAATTAATGGCTGTTTTTTCTTCAAAAAACTTACTCTCATACCCTACAAAAAAACATACGCTCTATTTTGATATTCAATAAGTAAAGGTAATTGTTATGAAGACAAAACTGATTATAGCATCTCTTTTTTTACTGTCCTTCCCCACGCTGGCTGTTACCAAAGCCGCCAACATTTTCTTTCCGGGAAAAGGGGTGGTTTGTGATAAAAAAGGAAAATATTGCTCTGATCAACAAGGGCTATCGCTAAAATTAACCGAAAGATATTTAGGTAAAAAAGCGGTAAAACACCTGAAAAAAGAGTTTGGTGATGGAAAAGATGTCGATTTTTCCTCTTACACTTTAAGTAACGGCGAAACTGGCCTCTATTTAATGCAGGCCAGTTTGTTAATCTGATGAGAGTTAACCGGAAGACCAGAAACTGCCACAGCCAAAGTCATAGGAAAAAATTAAGGAATAATCTCCGCAGACAGAATAGCAACAGGTTTAACCGGTACATTCTGATATGGACCAACGTTTTCCGTTTTGACTTGAGAAATTTTATCCACAATATCCATACCTTTTACGACTTTACCAAATACTGCATAGCCAAAGTCACGCTGACCGTGATCAAGGAAAGCATTATCCGCTACATTAATAAAAAATTGGCTGGTAGCGCTGTCTTTATCAGCGGTACGTGCCATAGAGATAGTACCGCGTAAATTACGCAATCCATTATCTGCCTCATTTTTAATAGCAGCTTTAGTCGCTTTTTGCTGCAAATCTTTGGTAAAACCGCCACCCTGCACCATAAATCCAGGGATTACCCGATGGAAAATTGTATTGTTGTAATAACCCTCATTGACGTATTCAATAAAATTTTTCGTTGTAATTGGCGCTTTCTGGTTATTTAATTCCAGTTCAATATTACCCTCCGTTGTTGTCAGCTTCACGTGAGTTTCTCCCACCGCCAAAGCCAGAGGCGCCATTGCGCTCAGAGAGCATGCAGTTACAAGTGCTACTAAAATACGTTTAAACATTCTGGGTTCCTATATTATTAAGGTCAACAACACAAACTGAATCAATTCTAATAATCTCTTCAACATCGTGCTTAATATTTACCTACATTTACGCTATCAATCGGCTGGTGCTTTGAAGAAAAATGTATCCTTTCAATAACAAGTTAGATTTTATTTCATAAACCGGAGCATCATCAGTAACAAAATAGCAAGCTTGGTTCAACCCATCAGAAATATGTCATTATTTTTAATCCTGTCAACCAACAGTGGCTATCGGTATAATCGCCTTAGCCATATATTCAGCGCATTTCTCAGGGAGATAATCATTTTGACCATCAAAAACCACAACTATCATATGACCCGTTTTATCACGAGCGCACCTGATATTCGCCATCTGCCTCAAGATATGGGCATTGAAGTCGCATTTGCCGGTCGCTCAAATGCAGGTAAATCTAGCGCTCTGAATGCTCTGACGAAACAGAAAAGTCTCGCCCGCACCAGTAAAACGCCTGGTCGAACTCAACTCATCAATTTATTCGAAGTAGAAGAAGGTATTCGCCTGGTTGACTTACCCGGTTATGGCTATGCCGAAGTGCCGGAAGAGATGAAACGCAAATGGCAAAAAGCATTGGGTGAATATCTGCAAAAACGTGAATACCTGATCGGACTGGTTGTACTAATGGATATCCGTCACCCATTGAAAGATCTTGATCAGCAGATGATCCAATGGGCAGTCGCAATGCAGGTACCGGTTATGGTGTTGTTGACTAAAGCCGACAAACTGGCATCTGGTGCCCGTAAAAGTCAACTGAATAAGGTGCGTGACGCTTTGCTCGCGCTTAATGGGGATATTCAAGTAGAATATTTCTCAGTCCCGAAAAAAATCGGTATCGATAAACTACATCAGAAACTGGATATATGGTTCAGCCAGAAAGCCGTTCAAGTTGAAAACCATCGTTAATCCATCCTCTCTTTATACTTTTACGTGTTAAATTCAGTTGAAAAAATGCCCCAGTCAAAATTGACTGGGGCAGCTAATATTCAGCTAAATCCGATTACGTGAAGTAAAAGGTCTGAAAGATAGAACATCTTACCTCTGTACCCTACGCCAATAACTCTACCCTATTTTATTTATTAGAAAAAGCCTTTTTGTAATTTATTTTCAGAAATTATCTCGATTCAGCCGGGAATTCTGCTCATTTTGACGCCATTGAATGTAGTTTAATTACATATTTATGCGATCTAGATCTAAATATGCATTACATGGACAACAAATCGGTACAAGTGAATACAAAAAATTTATTTAACTAATAATATTACTTAGTGTAAATAAAATAACTGTTACACTTTCTCCCAATTGGGCATGGTTTTTCGTATAAACGCCTTGTGGGTAAAAATAAATCCGATACGACCTTATCAGGAGAGTAATATGAACCAACCCAATAATTTCTCACCAGATATAAATACTGACGATAGTTTTATTACACAATACTGTAAATCTGCAAGATATAGTAATTACAGTAATAATGATCATTATGGCTATACGGGAAAATGGCAAGAGAGTGGCTTGGGGAGGCGGTGACACCAGAGCACATGGTGACTATGATTAGCAGAGCTATTAAACATTGCTGTTTATGGTGAACAGTTCAAAAAAGGCTGAGCCAAATACACAGCTCAGCCATCACTGTTAATTCAAAATATCAGTGCGCCTGATCCCAATTGTCACCGATACCCACATCCACTTTCAACGGAACATCAAGCACCATACTCTTCTCCATCAATTCACGAATTTTCTGTTCTGCATATTCAAGTTCTGATTCATGAACCTCAAATACCAGCTCATCGTGAACCTGCATAATCATACGAACTTTCGGCGCTTCACTGATAATCCAGTCATCCACCGCAATCATGGCTTTTTTGATGATATCCGCCGCAGTTCCCTGCATTGGCGCGTTAATAGCTTCACGCTCTGCTGCCTTACGGCGCATGGCATTGCGAGATTTGATATCTGACAGATAAAGACGACGACCATCTAGCGTTTCAACGTAACCCTGCCCTTCCGCTTGTTTACGAGTACGCTCCATATACGCCAATACCCCCGGATAGCGCTCAAAATAGAGATCCATATAGCGTTGAGCTTCACCACGAGGAATACCTAACTGACGGGAAAGACCAAATGCGCTCATACCATAGATCAAACCAAAGTTAATCGCTTTGGCACTACGGCGTTGCTCACTGGTTACCTGTTCCAGTGGCAAACCAAAGACTTCCGCCGCCGTTGCCCGGTGAATGTCTTGTCCCTCAGCAAAAGCCTTTAACAACCCTTGATCTTGAGATAAATGGGCCATAATCCGCAACTCAACCTGAGAATAGTCAGCAGCCATAATCCGGTAACTTTCAGGTGCCACAAACGCCTGACGAATGCGGCGGCCCTCGTCATTACGGACAGGAATATTTTGCAAATTAGGATCACGTGAAGAGAGACGCCCAGTTGCCGTTACCGCTTGGTGATAGGAAGTATGCACCCGTTTGGTCAGCGGATGGACCATCTGCGGTAATTTATCGGTGTAAGTGGATTTCAATTTTGCCAACCCACGATGCTCTAAGATCACTTTCGGCAATGCATGGGTATCTGCCAACTCTTCCAGTACTTCTTCATTCGTGGATGGCGCACCATTTGGCGTTTTCTTTACCACCGGCAATTGCAATTTTTCAAACAATATCGTCTGTAATTGTTTTGGCGAAGCCAGATTGAAAACTTCACCTGCTAATTCGTGCGCTTCTTTTTCCAACTCATCCAGACGAGCAGTGATCTCTTTTGAATGCTCAACCAAAATATTTGCATCAATGAGTACGCCTGTACGTTCCATACGGGAAAGCACCATGACCAGTGGCATTTCTGTATTCAGGAATACCTTTTCTAGCGTCGGTGCTTTCTCCAATTGCGGCCACATAGCCTGATGCAGCAATAAAGTGACATCTGCATCTTCTGCGGCGTACATTGCGGCCTGTTCCACCGCGACCTGATTAAAAGTGAGCTGATTTTTACCTTTACCAGCAATCTCTTCAAACGTCGTGGTCTTATGATTCAAATGACGTTCAGCCAAGCTATCCATATCATGCCGACCCATACCTGCAACGCTATTAAGTACGTAAGATTCCAGCATGGTATCGTAAGCAATGCCTTGCAGTTCAATGCCGTAACGCGCCAACACGCCACGATCAAACTTAATATTCTGACCAATTTTCAGCAGTTTACTATCTTCAAGTAGCGGTTTTAATGCAGCCAACACAACTTCTCTGTCAAGTTGTTCAGGTGCCCCCAGATAGTCATGGCCTAGAGGTAGATAAGCCGCATCACCGGCAGAAATTGCGAATGACACCCCAACCAAATTAGCCGTCAAAGTATCAAGACTGTCAGTTTCGGTATCAAAAGCAAAAACCGGCGCTTTTTTCAGTTTCTCAATCCACTCATCAAAGCTTTGCTGATCAAGAATAGTCTGATAATTATCAGAAGAGAGTGTGGCCGCAGCAGATTTATCCTCCGTCGGAGATGATTCATCATTGCCAGTGGATACCGGTTTTTTGCCTTTCTCTGCCAGCCAATCGCCGTTTGCCACATCACTTAACCAGCGTTTGAATTCATAACGAGAAAACAACTGATGCAGTTTCTCCGTATCAAGCTCTTTGACTGACAAAGCAACGCAAGTTTTATCCAACTCAACATCGGTTTTGATAGTTGCCAGTTGATAGGAGAGATAAGCGACATCTTTATGCTGCACCATCTTATCCGCCAGCGTTTTCGCCCCACGGAAACTGAGCCCGGCAATTTTATCCAGATTGGCAAAGATATCATCCATACCACCAATCCCTTGCAGTAATCCCAGTGCGGTTTTTTCTCCTACGCCAGGTACGCCAGGAATATTGTCAGAAGAGTCTCCCATTAATGCCAGAAAATCGATAATCAGCTCTGGCGGCACACCATACTTTTCAACGACGTCTTCCGGCCCCAAAATGGTGTTATTCATGGTATTGATAAGCGTGATATTCGGCGTGACCAGTTGCGCCATATCTTTATCGCCAGTGCTGATAAGTACCGCACGCCCCTCTTTTTCTGCCTGTAACGCCAAAGTCCCGATCACATCATCAGCTTCTACTCCTGGCACCACCAGCAATGGTAATCCCATCGCTTCAACCATCTGATGTAGCGGTTCTATCTGAGTACGCAGATCATCCGGCATAGGAGGACGATGAGATTTATACTCAGCGAACAATTCATCACGAAAAGTTTTGCCTTTAGCATCAAATACCACCGCTACATGGCTTGGTTTGTACTGCATTATCAAGCTGCGGAGCATATTCAATACACCATACATGGCTCCGGTCGGTTCCCCTGCGCTATTCGTCAGCGGAGGGAAAGCATGATAAGCACGATAAAGGTATGAGGAGCCATCAACCAAAATCAGGGGATTGTCTGCTATCTGAGCCATAAATCTTCTTCATTATCTGTATTTATTACGGGTGTGATAAGGAAATAGGATGCCACAGCAAGAAGTAGGAAACGAACTTTATGTGAATTTTCTTTACTGGAACACGATTCAGATACTCACACCCTACTATAAATTCTGTGGATAACTTTGTGTATAGATATTACAAGTTTTATTTAGCTATTGATCGTTGATAAAAAAAATTTATCAACCTCAGGTAAAAATCAATGACTTATAATCTTGGTCATTAAACTGTCATATTGTCTTATAGATCACAGAGTTGTGGATATAACCAGAGTTTGTCTTACAAAAAAGTCTTCCTGACATGCATTGTGCCAAAGATTCTCAAGTTGGTGGGTAGGCCGTTTGTGATGTAACTTACTTTTGCCTTACCAGAAGTTGTTCGATTTCAATGTCAATTCTTGCTTTTTTATGTCCTTTATATAGGCACGTGAGTAGTGTTAAATATGAGTGAAAACGAGATTTACAGACGCATAAAGCTTGCTCTTGACAAAGCGCCAAGAAACCAATTTACGGTTGAGTTACATTTGCAAATGCTCAAGCATGCCGACGAATTAAAACACATTACAGAGAGGGAGTTTTGTGAAGGTGTAGGTAAATATTTTTGGAAGGGGGTATTAATGAGTGACGACACTTTTGAATATGGCAGCCGGTGGTTCAAGACGGATTTTCACCTCCATACCCGCGCGGATAAAGAGTTCAAATACACGGGTGCAGATAACGACTACATGAATCAATACGTACATTCGCTAACAGATGCCGGTATTGGCCTTGGTGTGATTACCAACCATAACAAGTTCAATATGCTCGAATTTCAGAATCTGCGCAAAAAGGCTCAAAAATCCGGCATTGGTCTGCTGCCCGGTATTGAGCTCTCGGTAAAAGATGGGAACGCGGGTGTGCATACCCTAGTAGTGTTTTCCGATGAGTGGATAAGCAACAAGGAGCAAAAAAATTATATCCAGGACTTTCTCAATGTGACCTTTGCCAAGCAAGCTAATTTTGAGCAGGAAAATGCGCGTTCGAATCACGATATTCTCGAAACCATTAAAATTTTGGATGGTTATCACAAAGACTACTTTTTAGTTTTTGCTCATGTGGAAGCACCCAACGGTTTATGGGGTGGTTTATCGCCGGGTCGGATAAAAGAACTTTTCGACAATGCTTCTGTTCGATGCAGAGCTTTGGCATTCCAAAAGGTTCGCTCCCGAAATGAGCGCACTAAGATCCAGCAAGCACTGGGTGACTTATATCCTGCTGAAATGGAAGGTTGCGACGCTAAGAACTTTGCCGATATGTCGGCCAGAAAGGAAAGCAGTTATCTCAAACTCGGTGCGTTCAGCTTTGAAGCTGTAAAATTTGCCTTGCGGGATAAGAGATCCCGTGTACAAGCTGAGCCACCTATCTATCGCCATTCGTTTATTCGTAAAATCAGTTTTGAAGGTGTGGGCACCTTGGGTGGCACTGAAATCTATCTATCACCGGAACTGAATACTCTGATTGGTATTCGTGGCAGTGGCAAATCTTCCGTATTGGAAGGCATTCGCTATGCCCTGAATATCCCGTTTGGCGATAAGTCCTCTGACGTTGAATATAAAGAAGGTTTAGTAAAGCATTTGCTATGCAGTGGCGGGAAGATCACTATCGACGCGATTGACCGACGAGGCCAACCTTACCAAATACGTCGTATATTAGGTGAACGCCCTGATGTATATGTTAACGGGCAATTACAGCCGGGGGTGTCGATTCGAGAAACCGTCCTACATCAACCCATTTACTTTGGTCAAAAAGACTTGTCGAGCACTGGCGCTGGATTTGAAAAAGACCTCATTGAAAAGCTGGTTGGGGAAGCTTTAATTCCTGTTCGCCAAAAGATAGAGCAAGGCCGTCAGCGCGTAGTGGATGCTATTGATCAGATTAAACGTTTAACCCGTGATGCCTTGCAGAAACAAGAGTGGCTGCAAAAAAAGCAGGATGTTGAGTTTAAGTTAAGGTTTTACCAGCAACACGGCGTAGAAGCCAAACTGCAAAAGCAGATTGATTTTGATCGGGATGAGCGCAAAGCGCAGCAGATGATCCAAGGGGCGCAGCATTATCTGACCGAGCTAAATAGCTTTATTGCCAGCTTTGAAGATGAACTGAAAAACCAGATTCTGTATAAGTCAGCACAAAATCAGCCTTTTTTCAATGGCTTTTTTGCGGTCTATCAACAGTTGCTCACTGGCTTTGATGAAATTAAGCAAGTGGCTGGAAGTGACCAAGCGACAGTTCAGCAATTGCAACAAAAGTTAGCGGGCTTTCAACAACAAAAACAAGCGTTGAAAGAAGAATTTGCGGAAATCGAGCGCAAGTTAGCCAGTGAGTTTCAACAAGCGGGTGCACAAGCAATCAGTCCGCAAGAGTTTAAGCAGCTTAAAAGTCAGCTCGATCAGGCTGAGCAAATGCTGGCTGTATTAGCCAAGAGTGAGCAGCAATATACGGATTTGAATCAAGGAGTTGAACGGGAATTAGTTCAACTGAATAGTCTTTGGTTTGAAGAATACTGCGCTATTGAGCAAGTGCTGAATAAAATCAATCGAGTGGATTCGCCGTTAAAAATTGTGCCGAAATTTAAAGATAACAAAGCGGCCATGCTCAAGCATATTCAGGATTTATACCGCGGCAGCCGTATTCAAGAAGTTACATTGAAAACAGTGGTGGACGAGTTCAGCGATTTTGGTGCGGCATGGCGAGAAAAGGATAAGTTGAAAACGCTGCTTGGTGGTTCATTTGATACCTTCTGTCAGTATTTTGAAGATAATCTAGACGCTTTGCTGACTTGGCAGGTGCCGAATGTTTTCACCATTGAATACCACGGTAAGGCTCTGGCTCATCATTCATTAGGACAGCGCGCATCTGCATTAATACTGTTTGTTCTAAGCCAACAAGAAAATGATGTTGTGATCATCGATCAGCCAGAAGACGACTTGGATAACCAGACGATCTATGACGATGTTATCAAGCTCATTCGTGAGTTAAAGCCAAAAACGCAGTTCGTCTTTGCCACTCATAACGCCAACATTCCAGTGTTAGGCGATGCTGAGCAAGTCATCGCCTGTGAATATCAGGATGATCATATTAATATTGTCAGTGGCAGCATTGACTGCGCGGATGTTCAGCAGCGTATAGTCGGTATTATGGAAGGTGGTGCAGAAGCCTTCGAGAAACGTAAACAGGTATATGAAGCATGGAAACCCAAGAGCTCTTAGCAATAATTGCACGTGATGAAGATAGCCGTTATCAATTTAAAGCAGACGTCAACAATGCATCTTCGTTGGGTGCCGAAATGGTAGCATTTTCCAATGGTACTGGAGGCTTGATTCTCATTGGTGTTAACAATGGCGATGGGTCTCGATCTGGATTGACGAGAGAAGATATCAGTCGAATTAATCAAGTCATAGCGAATGCTGCTACAAATAATGTTCGCCCCCCAATAAATCCTGTTACTGAAAACATTCAACTCCCCGATGGCCTGGTCATTGCTGTACATATAGAGCAAGGCATCAGTAAGCCTTATATGGATACTCAGGGCTATGTTTGGGTGAAAAATGGTTCTGATAAGCGAAGGGTGACCGCTCGCGAAGAATTGCAACGAATGTTTCAGGAGGCGGCACTGATTCATGCAGATGAGACGCCAGTAAGTGGTACGTCAGTAGCCGACATCGATCAGGAGTTCTTTGATTCGTTTTTTGAGGGAGAATACGGAGAGAGGGTTGAGGAGCACGGTGTATCTCGCTCTCAGCTTTTAGAGAATATGAATTTGGCTAAAAATGGTCAGTTGAATATTTGTGGTACTTTGTTGTTTGCATCGCGGCCTCAGATTCGCCTTCCTATTTTTATCGTAAAGGCTGTTGCCTTCCCCGGCGTGGATATTGAAGATGAGCACTATATTGATAGTCAGGATATCAATGGCAAGCTGTCGGATGTGTTCCAAAAGGTGCTGGGGTTTGTATTGGCAAATATACGACATATTCAAAATAAGCAAAGCTTTAACTCACTTGGCGAGCCTGAAATCCCGAGGATTGTTTTAGAAGAACTGATTTCCAATGCGCTTATTCATCGCGATTACTTTGTGTCAGCCCCCGTTAAAGTGCTGGTTTTTGCAGATCGAATTGAAATTATTAGCCCCGGCCACTTGCCCAATAATTTAACCATTGAGAACATCAAAATGGGGAACTCAAATATTCGTAACCCAATCTTGGCTTCATTTGCTTCTAAGGTATTGCCATACAGAGGCTTGGGAAGTGGTATTAAACGTGCAATCAAAGCATACCCAGATATTGAATTGATTGATAATAGGGAGGGGAATACATTCAAAGCTATCATTAGCCGAATGTTACTCAATGAGTGACTCCAAATCACTTCACTGAATATTTTCCGCCTGTATTTTGTGACAAAAACCGGCAAAAGCAGAAATCCGGTACCTGAGCAATCAGACTGTCGCCTACTAAGAAGAATCCCCCTCCTGAGTCACGAAGTACGAAGGTGGGGGAGGATGTCAAAGTATTACTTCTGATTTAACAGGAAGTTAACAACGTCTGAATAGGATTTCGCATAGTTATCAGCAGAAGTGGCATCAATACCGTCATTTTTCACCATATATTTGCCATTAACAAACATTGCCGGTACACCTCGCAGGTGCAAATCCTGAGCGGCTTTTTGCTGCTTAACAACTAAGGATTTCACCACAAAACTGCTCATGGCAGCATCATAATCCTCAGCCGTCACCCCGGCTTTGATAAAGGCATTGCGAATATCATTCGGAGTCTTAATAGCCAGTGTTTTCTGAATACCCTCAAACAGCACCGGAGTCACTTTGTCTTCAACACCCATTGCCATTGCCGCAGCCCAAGCAGTAGTCAATTCTTTACCCAGTGGCCCTAAAAAATCCACATGATAACGGACAAGTTTTGTCCCTTCCGGTAAATTCTGTTTTACCGTCTGAGGAACTTTAAAAATCTCTTCAAACTGATAACAGTGGGGACAATAGAAAGAGAAGAATTCTAGCACCGGTGGTTGATCCGCCACCGGCGACTTCAATTCAGTATACTGTTTTCCTTCGGTAAAATTGGCAGCAGATGCGCTAAATGCCATCACCACTCCGACTAAAGCTAACCACAACTTCTTCATAACTATCTCCATGATAAACATTAATACATCGAGTTAAGCTGCAAAGGTGATCCCTGTAACAGCTTAATCTGTTCAGAAAAAAGTGACGTCTGTTTTAACCAAAAATCGGTATCTGTCATCCAAGGAAACGCCTTGGGAAAAGCAGGATCCTGCCAACGTCGGGCAACCCATGCCAAATAATAGATCATCCGCATAGCACGCAATGGTTCTATCAATGACAACTCCTTCGGATCAAAATCTGCAAATTCACTATAAGCTTCCAGCAGTGTATCTAACTGCAATAGCTGTTCCTGACGAGAGCCATGAAGCAGCATCCATAAATCCTGAATTGCCGGACCGTTACGCGCATCATCAAGGTCAACAAACCAAGCTTCGTCACGCCACAAGATATTACCCGGATGACAGTCACCATGAAGCCTCAATATTTGCCAATCATCGCGCCAATTTGATGCTACGGCATTTATCAAATCATCCAATACTGCCAAAAATTGCCTTCTCTGCCCCGCAGGAATCAACTCACATGCAGCCAAATCCTGTCGTGGTTGATGCAGATACTCATTTAACCCGATAGTTGGGCGAGAAGTGAATTTCTGCTGGCGGCCAATCTGATGAATTCTCCCTAGTAAACGCCCTACATCTTCTAATTGAAAGAGATTATCGGATTCATACTGACGCCCCCCGATGCTTGGAAAAACGGCAAAAAAGAAATCTTTAAAAGTCAGTAAAGTTTGCTTATTAAATACCAAAGGTGCCGCAACAGGTAAATCAACCTGTTGTAACGCCAAGGCAAAATCGTGCTCTTCCTGAATCTGCTGCTGATCCCAACGTAGTGGCCGGTAAAATTTCACAACATAACGTTTACGATCTTCATCTATAAACTGATAAACACGGTTCTCATAACTATTTAACTCTGTCAGCCCGGAATCGATACACAGCCCGGTCTGCACCAATGCATCCATAATCAAATCCGGCGTTAATTCCCGGAAATTAAAAGCAGACTGGTTTGTTAGCACATTCTATTCTCTTGATTAATCTGTAATAACACCACGGCATGCAATAGCAGTTTGAAAATCCACTTAGTGATCCTTTTTCAGCTATTAGTCAACGCAGATAAATAAAGCCTATACAAATTAACAGGGATGACCACATAGAGAAAGGATTGCTCTGTCAATAAGCGTAAAGATGACCCTTTTATCAGCAAGTTATCTGGTGAGCTTATTTTAAAAATGCTCAGTTAAACCCAAATAATCAAGCTAAAAGAAGTTATATTAGCGTTAATAACTGCCTCAGTTGATAACTCGAACATTATGCAACCAAAAATAAGCGGTGTGATCCTTGCGGGAGGTCGCGCCACCCGTATGGGTGGCAATGATAAGGGGTTAATTTTTTTAAATAAAAAACCACTGTACCAACATATTGCGGATAAGCTATTTCCACAAGTGGATGAATTAATCATCAACGCGAACCGCAATCTGGATATTTACCGACAAAGTGGTTATCACATTGTTCCAGATTTAACACCAGACTTCTCTGGCCCCCTTTCAGGCATGCTGACAGCCCTAAAGTCAGCTAGTTACGATTGGGTTATATTTGTTCCTTGTGATGTACCAAATCTCCCTACTGATTTAGTCATTCGCTTATGGCAGGGAAAACAGCAAGCATTGGCAGCCTATGTAAATGATGGCAACCGAGCTCACCCTACCATCGCTTTACTACACCGCAGTCTTTTTTCTCAATTAGAAAATTATCTGGCTAACGGTGATCGCAAGCTGATACTGTTTATGCATAAGATCAGAGCGATAGCCGTTCAGTTTGATGATAATCCTACTGCCTTTACTAATCTGAACACACCGGAAGATTGCCAACATTGGGAACATATACAGGAGATCAAAAAATGAGTACCAAACCGCTTCCGCTACTCGGTATTACAGCCTATAGCGGAACAGGAAAAACTACACTTCTCAAACAAATGATCCCACTATTACGTCAACGGCAAATCCGGGTTGGTCTGATAAAACACACCCATCATGATATGGACGTAGATAAACCGGGCAAAGACAGTTATGAACTGCGCAAAGCTGGTGCAGAGCAAACTTTGGTTGCCAACCAACAACGCTGGGCATTAATGACAGAAACGCCAGATTTGCAGGAATTAGATTTGAACTATCTTGCCAGTCGTTTTGATCTAAATTCACTGGATCTGATTCTAGTGGAAGGTTTTAAAGATGAGCCCATCAACAAGATCGTTCTATACCGCAACACTCTTAACCACCGATTAAGCGATCTTCTTGATCAACATGTGATTGCTGTTGCCAGTGATGAAAAATTGGAGACTATTTTGCCACAATTGAATATCAATCAACCTGAACAGGTAGCTGATTTTATTGTCGAATGGCTGAATATGGAGTGTTAAGTCACTTTCTGATAAGAGAGATTGATAAGAAAAAGGCCGAATGAAATCGGCCTTTAAAAAAATATCATAGATAGGGTTCAACAATATCACCGCATCGTTACAAACTCTTCCGCCGCAGTGGGATGAATCGCAACCGTGTTATCAAAGTCTTTCTTAGTGGCCCCCATCTTCAATGCAACAGCGAAACCTTGCAGCATTTCATCCATCCCGAAGCCGATACCATGAATGCCAACAATCTTCTCTTCCGGCCCGACACATACCAATTTCATCCGGCACGGCTGGCGATGTTGAGTGACAGCGGTATACATCGCAGTAAAAGAAGATTGATAAATTTTCACCTGCTCTTCACCAAATTGCGCTTTTGCCTGAGGTTCAGTCAGCCCCACAGTACCAATAGGCGGATGACTGAATACAACGGTTGGAATATTGGTGTAATCCAGATGTTCTTCTGGTTTATTGTTAAACAAGCGCTCAGACAGACGACGACCTGCGGCAACCGCAACGGGAGTTAATTCTACTGCACCGGTGTTATCACCTACTGCATAAATCCCTTTCACATTCGTGTTCTGGTATTCATCAACTCTGATGTAGCCTTTTTCATTCAACTCAACACCGGTTACAGACAGGTTTAGATTATCCGTTGCAGGCTCTCGGCCAATAGCCCAGATTAGGGTATCAACGGTTTGTTCTTTACCATTTTGCAGTTGCAAGGTCAGGCTACCATCCGCATTTTTACTTACTGATTTTGGCACCGCTTCTGTATGCAAAGTAGGTCCTTCGGTATTGATAACTTCCAAGAGTGTTTCAACAATCATCGGATCAAAAGAACGCAACGGTGCATGTTGACGCACAAATAGATGGGTTTCACTACCAAGAGCATGCAATACACCCGCAATTTCTACGGCAATATAGCCTGCGCCAACAACCGCAACCCGCTTTGGCATCGCTTCCAATGCAAAAAAACCATCAGAATCAATACCATATTCTGATCCTGGTATATCAGGCCGCACAGGACGGCCACCTGTCGCAATCAAAATATGATCTGCGGTGATTTTTTCACCATTCACTTCAACAGTATGTGCATCAACAAAACGGGCAACCCCCTGGATCACATCAACTTTATTGTTACCCAAGCCACGTTCATAAGACTGGTGGATACGATCGATATAAGCAGTGCGACTGGCAATGAGTGTCTTCCAGTTAAAGCGGTTGATTGTCGTATCAAAACCATAATCTGGCCCATATTGATGGATAGATTCAGCAATTTGCGCCGCATGCCACATCACTTTCTTCGGAACACAGCCCACATTGACACACGTTCCACCCAATGCCTTAGCTTCAATTAGGGCACATTTCTGCCCATACATAGCCGCACGGTTAATTGATGCTATGCCACCACTGCCACCACCAATCGCTATATAGTCGTAATGTTTGCTCATCAGGATTGTTTCCATCTAATCAATTCTAGAGAGTTAATACCCAAAGCCTATTATGGCAAAAAATATCAAGCAGTCGCGATGGCTTTGGCTCTCGCTGCCATTGTTAAAAGCTATTCTGGCACCACCCATTTAACCAAGGTGTGACCCGTTCCTTCCGGCACCAGAACCTGATGTAACCACGGCAACACCGATTTCATCTGCTGCTCCAGTTTCCAAGGTGGGTTAATCACGATCATGCCAGAGGCGGTCATGCCTCGTTGATCGCTATCAGGGCGGACAGCCAACTCAATTTGTAGAATACGGCGAATGCCCGTTGCTTCCAATTCTTTAACCAGTCGTTTGATTTGCTGGCGTAACACCACTGGATACCACAATGCATAAACACCGGTTGCAAAACGTTTATAGCCTTCCTGAATAGCCTGTACAACTGCCTGATAATCCGATTTCAGTTCATAAGGAGGATCAATCAGAATGAACCCACGGCGACTCAATGGTGGCAATTGTGATTTTAATTGCTGATAACCATCTTCACGCAAAACTCTGGCGCGGTTATCGCGGGAGAATTCATTACGTAATAAAGGAAAGTCACTCGGATGCAGTTCTGTCAGATTGAACTTATCATCCTGTCGTAACAAATGGCGGGCGATTAAAGGCGATCCTGGATAGTAACGTAAGTTGCCACTCTGATTCAGTGCAGCTACTGCACTCATATAAGCGTTCAACTCCGGAGGTAAATCTTCACGCTGCCAGACGCGGGCAATCCCTTCCAGATATTCACCGGTACGTTCAGCATGTTCACTACTGAGTTGATAACGGCCCGCACCAGCATGCGTATCCAGATAGAGAAAAGGTTTCTCTTTTTCTTTAAGAGATTCAATGATCAAGCTTTGTACAGTGTGTTTCAGTACATCAGCATGATTACCAGCATGAAAACTGTGACGATAACTTAGCATTAATTTCAGACCCCAGAGCAGAGAATAGGTTGATTGCCAGATGGAGTACCTGACAACTAAAAACCCATCCCAGTAGATGGGACAGATAGTCAGGCCCTATTATAGCCCTATTAGCGACAAAAATGTCAGACTCCTCACCTTTACTCCTATACCCGTTATCCTTCAAGTTGCCTCTTTGTTGGCTGCACTCGCTCACCCCGGTCACATAGTTACCTATGCTCCCGGGGATTCACTCCCTTGCCGTCGCGATCCATCTTGAAATCCATAGGGTATAGCGATCCCTTTAGTCATATTAATTAAAATTTAGGATAAGTGAAAAATTCTGCCCGGACCTAATGTAATATTTAATGAGTAATGTTATCTGCATTTTCACTGAAAATCATAAGTAGTATTTACGTAATTACAAACAACAAGAATTATGCAATTAAAAAAACAAGACATTAAACGAACAATTAAATATACAAGATCTTATGTTGATGCTCACGAAATCACCAATCAGGAACAGAGATTGAAAAATGTTAACACTCGCTATATGGAAAAATAATCAAAAGAAAAGCCAGAAAAAATGACTGAATGTTATCGAGAATATTAAGTAATATCGTTAAATAGTACGTGTAAAAAATTAAAGAGAGAAAAAGAAAAAAAAATCAAAAAAGCTGTAAGAAGTTGAAGACAGTTATTAAAAATCTTCAACTTAAAATAAAGAAAAATTAAGCTTTTCAGCCAATGAAGAGATATTTCATTGGCTGAATGATTATATTACCTATCAGGCAACAATCGGTGCGCGCCAATCATCTGCGCCGGAAGTCCCTGCGGTTGTATGCTCCCAATTAATCTTACGATAAGACAGAGAAACACGAACCAGCTGAGTAAATTCAGATTTTGTTGGGTCCTGGCAATGAGGCATTTGGCAATCAATGTCGATAATAGTGGCATCTTCCAACTGCGTCGTGAAGAAATGCTCTTGTTTCCCTTCAACAGAAGTGCGATACCATTTCAATACTACACTCGTCAGCATTTCACCCGAAGCCAACGCGTTATAAAGCAATGGAACAGATTTATTTAATGCAACTGTAAAACGGAATGGTTTATGAGCACGCTGACCTGAAGGCTGACCTGATTGAGGATCAGTGGGTACGGTGACGACATGATCAAATGCTTGAACTAGCATTTCATCTTCGTGGCCCTGAACGTAAATATTACCCACTGATTCAGCAGTGAATGAACCCGCAGTAATATTACCCTGTGTTTTTCCGGTGATGGAAATATAACATGGAGTTGGCATAAAAATATCCTTTATAGAGATTGTGTCAACATTAAGGTAACGCTCATATTAATTTCAATAGTGATTATTTCATCTTGGAAAAAATCACTTGCGAATACATTGAACGCTAAAATGAATAATAAATACCAACCCGCTCGTTTCAAAATAAAATCTAAATTGCAAAATTGTTTACCCATCACCAATAAATAAAAATATTATAATTAATGACATTTAAAAAATATAACTTTGAAATTAACCATATTTACAGAATAATTAACTATTAACACTCATTTAATTTAGCGATGGTATGACATATCCATATGAAATATAACAACTTTAACAATTACAACCTAAATTATATTTTGGTCAATTAAAAATTGACAACTGGATCAAAAAATTAAACACCTCCACTTGGTTAATAACGGAAATAATATTTCCAATATGAAATTAACTCTAATATGTAAACAAAAATACATCTAGAAATACTTTGTTACAAAATGAAACAAAAAATCATTAAAATACCTTTTATGGAGTACTTTAATCAAGAAGTGGATTAAGAAAGCATCAAGTTGTAACTTATTGCCAAATCAAATAAAATCATCAAAAGGCTAAATAGAGGGGTATATCTACATATATTTTATCTTTACAATAAAAAAACAAAATGCGACACTCTGCTTTGCAGATCGCTCTATATTGATGCTATTGTTCGATGAATAAGAACATTCTGAATGTCGTATTTATCTATATGCTCATAAAAGTCAGCTTACTATCCAATTTAATGTAGTGAATCTCCCGTTTTTTAATCCGGGGAAATTTTATGTTCTCCATCACATATAGGTAGGTATCAAGGGCAACTCTCTCATCAATATTGTTATCAGATAATTCCTAATTGCCTAATTGTGTATTACCCAAAGGATTTTAATATGAGTAAAAATAGTTCAGGTAGCGTAGCGCCAAAAGAAAGGATTAATATCAAATACGTTCCGAATACCGGTGATCAAGTCGCCGAGATTGAATTACCCCTTAACCTACTTATCGTTGGTGACCTCAAAGGAACAAAAGAAGATACGCCAATTGAAGAACGGCAAGCTGTTTCTGTGCACAAAAATAACTTTAATGCCGTGATGAATGAAGCCAATATCAATCTCACTTTTAGTGTCCCCAATCGCCTCAAAGATAATAGCGGAGATGACCTGCCAATTAACCTGGAAATAAAATCACTCAATGATTTCTCACCCGATAACGTAGCGAAGAAAGTGCCTGAATTAAATAAACTTTTAGAGCTGCGTGAGGCACTTGTCGCACTAAAAGGGCCATTAGGAAATATTCCGGCATTCCGCACCCGCTTACAGGAGTTATTGGGTGATGAGAAAGTCCGCAAACAACTTCTAAAAGAGCTTGAAATCGTCAATCAAAAGTAATTGACTAAAAAGGAGTTTTTAACATGTCCTTGCATGAAGAGAGCAGTACAACATTAACCCCAGGGTCCACGACTTCTTTGCTTGACGAGATTATGTCTCAGGCAAGAATGACACCGGAAAATGATGGTTACCATATCGCGAAACAGGGTGTTGCCGCTTTTATCAGCAGCATTTTGGATACCGGTACTAGCGAAGAACCTATCAACAAGCTTGTCGTTGATAGAATGATTGTTGAGCTTGATAAGACACTCAGCACTCAAGTCGATGAAATTATGCACGCCAAAGCGTTCCAAGAGCTGGAATCATCATGGCGTTCACTGAAATTATTAGTCGATCGCACAGATTTCCGTGAAAACATCAAAATCAATATCATCCATGCAACCAAAGAAGAGTTGCTGGAAGATTTCGAATTTTCACCAGAAATCATCCAATCAGGTTTATACAAACATGTTTACTCAACAGGTTATGGCCAGTTTGGTGGTGAACCAGTTGCGGCGGTCATCGGTAACTATGCGTTTAGCAATAGCTCACCCGATATCAAACTGATGCAATATGTCAGCGCGGTTGGTGCAATGGCTCACGCGCCATTCCTCTCTTCCGTTGCGCCTGATTTCTTTGGTATCAGTAGCTTTACCGAATTGCCGGCGATTAAAGATCTGAAATCTGTCTTCGAAGGCCCGGCACACACCAAATGGCGTGCGCTGCGCGAATCGGAAGATTCACGTTATCTCGGTCTGACAACACCGCGCTTCTTGTTACGTCTACCTTATTCAACCGTCGAAAACCCCATTAAAAACTTTAACTATCAGGAAGATGTCAGCAAAGATCACGAACATTTCCTGTGGGGTAATACCGCTTATCTGCTGGCAACTTGTTTAACTGACAGCTTCGCCAAATATCGCTGGTGTCCGAACATTATCGGCCCACAAAGCGGGGGTACTGTTAGCGATCTACCGGTTCACCTGTTCGAAGCAATGGGACAGATCCAGGCCAAGATCCCGACAGAAGTTTTGGTTACCGATCGTCGTGAATTCGAATTGGCGGAAGAGGGCTTTATCACTCTGACGATGCGTAAAGGCAGTGACAACGCTGCATTCTTCTCTGCCAACTCAGTCCAGAAGCCAAAAGTTTTCCCAAATACTCGCGAAGGGAAAATGGCTGAAACCAACTACAAACTGGGTACTCAACTGCCCTATATGTTCATCATCAACCGCCTTGCACACTACATCAAAGTGTTACAGCGCGAGCAGATTGGTTCCTGGAAAGAGCGTCAAGATTTGGAGCGTGAACTGAACACCTGGCTGAAACAGTACATCGCCGATCAGGAAAATCCACCAACGGATGTCCGTAGCCGTCGCCCTCTGCGTTCTGCCCAAATTCAGGTTTTGGATGTGGAAGGCGATCCAGGTTGGTATCAAGTGGCAATGCAAGTTCGCCCTCATTTTAAATATATGGGAGCCAGCTTTGAGTTGTCACTAGTAGGCCGTCTGGATAAGGAGTAATGAGTCATGGCTGCGCTGTACAGTTGGAATAGAGAAGGCTCTGCCAGCTTGTTCGAGCGTATTCAGGGGAAGAACTCCGGTTCTTCCCGCCAATCAAGAATGCGTGAACTGCTCAACTCCATAAAACGACACCTGAATCATGTTCTTAATACTCATCCGGGTGCTTGTCAGAGTGCGGCTGATCTTGGCGTCATTGATCTCAATGACGCCACAACCACGGCAACTGACTTTAAACAGAGTATTGAGCAAGCAATAGAGCATTGCATCACAAATTATGAACCAAGAATATCGTCAGTCACTGTCAATGCAATCCACGATGATAGTGATCCGCTGTTGTTACGTTTTCACATCAGCGCCCAGGTATCCCTGGATGATATTCATGACGCTGTTGAATTTAACATTCAACTGGATAACAACCGGCGTTATTGCCTAGAGAGGACTCAATAAAATGTCACTTGAAAAATATTTTAGAGAGGAATTGGATTACCTTAGGCAATTGGGGCGACAAGCCGCAATTGAACATCCTCACCTCGCCTCATTTTTGTCTGAACAAGGCTCTGACCCGGATGTTGAGCGTTTACTCGAAGGATTTGCCTTTCTTGCGGGTAATTTGCGGGCAAAAATTGATGATCAATTCCCTGAGCTGACTCATGGATTGTTACACATGCTATGGCCAAATTACCTGCGGCCAACGCCTAGCATGACCATTATCCAATATACACCTGATGATAGTGCCATCAAACAAGCTACGAAAATCCAACGCGGAACTCAAATCAAAAGCCGCCCACTGGCAGATGATAACGAAAATGATGAGGATGAAGATAATTACTTAAGCAATACCAATACTCAAAAAACAGGCCAAGACAATCATCGCTGTACTTTCACTTTATGCCGTGATGTTTGGCTGTTTCCGATGTCTATCCGAGACATCTCGGTCAATAATAGTAATGAGCAGGGTGTCATCGGTCTGAATTTCACCTCAAAAACAGAACTTAACTTACAGGAGCTGCAACTTGATAAACTGCGTTTTTATCTAAGCGGCGATGATTACAGCAGTACACAACTCTATTTCTGGCTTAGTTACTACCTTGAAGATGCAAAACTTGTTGTAGGCGATACCACGATTTCATTACCGGATTTTGACTTCGTTCCAGTGGGTTTTAATCGGGAGGACGCCCTATTGCCTTACCCGAAAAATGCCTATATGGGTTATCGCGTCTTACAAGAGTACTTCTGTTTTTCCGAAGGTTTTCTGTTTTTCGATGTCACTGGCATCCCTAAATTACCGGCAGATCTTCAAGCCACAGATTTCACGCTAAATCTCTATTTCTCAGAAGCTCTGCCGCCAGAAATCAAAATCCGTCAGGATACTTTTCGGTTGCATTGTGTTCCGGCAATCAATCTCTTTCCGATGGATGGTGAAGTTATTCGATTGGATGGTAGCCGGGACGAATATCCATTGAGAGCGAGCTATAGCCATCCTAATCGCTACGATATTTTCTCCGTGGATAAAGTGGAAAGCTATCTGACCAATAATGACGGTACACTCGACCGCAGCAGAGGGGCTGAACGGATCTATGTGCCATTTGAAAGCTTTCATCACCAAATCGAACACGAAAGCGAACTCAACACTCGCTATTTCCGTATTAGGGTTAAAGAATCACCCTTTCGTAACGGGCTTGAACACTATATCTCTTTCGTGCGTGGCGATGCATCATTGCTGCTGGAATTGGAGCGTAGTGAAAGTATCTCTATCCGACTAACTTGCACCAATCGCGAATTACCACTGCAACTCCGGGTAGGTGATATTAATTACGCTTTAGAGGGAAACCCTTCATTTGCACCATTTCGCAACATAACCCGCCCATCCGTTCCACTCTATCCACTGCTGAGCGGCAAGTATCACTGGGAGCTTATTTCCAATATGTCGCTGAACTATATGACACTATTGAACAAAGACGCATTAAAGGAGGTACTAAGTACTTACGATCTCCCCAGCCGATATAACCGACAATCCTCACGATCATCCCAAAAACGTCTAGATGCAATTGAACGGATCGAAACGAGGCAAATAGACCGGCTATTTAAAGGTCTCCCAGTTCGTGGTTCGGAATCAACATTGTATATCCGGCAACAGGCTTTCTGTTCTGAAGGAGAGCTCTATATGTTCGGCACCATACTGTCACGCTTCCTTGCGTTATATGCCAGCATTAACTCCTTCCACATGTTGAAGGTGATCAATCTAGATAATCAGGAATGCTATCAATGGCCGGTACAAATAGGTCAACATCCGTTGATGTAACAGATAACAACTCGTCAGCAAAACGCTCGTTGGATGTATCAAAATACGATTTTTATCAATTGGTCGAATTACTCAACCAATTGGCGGTAGCGTGGGAAAAAACGGGGCAAACTAATCGTCCTGACCGTGAAGCAATCTGTTTTACATCCAGTGCCAGCCTGGCTTTTCCAACTAGAGATATTGTTTCTGTGAAACGTACCAAACAAGGTCGTTTTCATGTAGAAGTCTCTTTCCTTGGGCTACATGGCAGCCAGTCTCCCATGCCTGGTTACTACCTTGATTCGCTAGCATGGGAAGACGCCCAGGATGAAAACCGACTGACAGACTTTTTGAATGTTTTCAATCACCGTTCAATCGTTATGCTCCATCAGATCTGGCGGAAATATCGCTATTACATCTGTTTCGACAAGGATGGACAGGATGATTTTTCTCAGCGCATGTTCTCTTTGGTAGGGCTTGGCAGCCGTGTGAACCGTACTCATTTGAAGATCAACCATAGCAAAATGCTAGCCTATGCTGGCCTGTTAGCCAACCCGGGCCGATCACCAGAAGTGATATGCAGCTTGGTTTCTCACTGCTTTGATTTGCCAGATGTTACTGTTCATGGCTGGCAATTACGGAAAGTCGCCATTCCCTCATCACAACAAAACCGGTTGGGTGAAAAGCTGACAATAGATGGTGATAAAAATACGGAAATGTCCGTATTAGGTGAAAACTTCACCATCGGATCATGGATAAAAAACTACAATAGTAAGTTTATGTTATGCATCAACGATCTATCCCGTGAACGTTTCCTGTCATTTCTTCCCGACGGCAAAAATTTCCTACCACTGGTGATGTTTATCTGTTTTGTCCTGCGTGACCAATTGGCCTGGGATCTGCGTCTTGGCTTAGCTGAAAACCAAGCAGGCGGCATGGTGCTTGGCACGAAATTAAACAATAACCTGGGGTGGACCAGCTTTCTCGGCGAGCCGGAAAAGAAACCTTTTATCACCATTTCAGTGAGTGGATAAAGACGATGGAAAAACAACAGCCAACCCTTTCATTACGAGTACTCAATAGTGACCAATTGGAAAGCGGTAAACCTGCCAGTTGCCTATTCTCCACTCAAGGTGGCACTGTCGGCAGCAGTGAGAGCCATCTTTGGTCCATTCAGGATCTGCAAGGCAATATCAATCCTTCACAATTTACTATCCAGTGGCGTGATGGCGCATTTTGTCTGCAAATGATCGCTGGTCCCCTGTTTGTGAATCAGTCCCCCTTGACTTCTGGCACCGGTTTCATCCGCCTGCAACAAGCGGATGAAATTACCATTGGTAAACTGGTGATCAAAAGCTATATCAGTTTTTCCGACGCAGATCGTATTGATCCCATGACGGTATCACCGGAATCACTGGTCTCCAGCTATAGCAATCCACTGGACGCAATGATGGAAAAAAAACCAGTCCAGGATACTGAGTTCACCGATCATGGTTCTTTGGCACCCACGATTAAGCACGATTTCAGCCATGATCCGCTTAAGGTTCTCGATAGTGAAAATCTAACCACACTGGACCAGACCTTAGAGAGTGACGGCATCACCCAAAGCCTACAGCAGGGCCATTACCAAGCTCCATTATTCTTCTCTCCCCTCTCAGATAACAGAGGCAATGCTATGGATCGGGATTTTATTGATTTACCGAATATCTCTTCACCTTTAAGTGAACAGTATCAGGACATGGAACAGCAGCATGTTGCTATCACCCCCCTGATGAGAGGTCTGAACACACAATTGCCTTTACATAACAGCCAACAGGCTAACGACTTTCTGGAAGAAATGGGCAAAACCATGAAAGCGGCCATTGAAGGTTTACTGGTACTACAGCGTACACAGCATGGACTGCGTGATAAACAATTGCGCCCTATTGAAGATAACCCATTACGGCTGAACATGGATTACAACACCACTATGCAGGTGATGTTTGCGGATCAAAAAAGCCCGGTACATCTCTCTGCCCCCTCTGCGGTCGCTGAAAGCTTACATAACCTGCAATTGCATTATCAGGCTAACCGGATTGCGATCGCTGCCGCCTTGAACACCATGTTGGATGCTTTCTCACCGGAACACCTACTGAATCGTTTTGCTCAGTACCGCCGCAGTAATGAGACACAGGAAAAAGATGCAACCTGGGCATGGGAAATGTACACCAATTACTACCGCGAACTGGCTTCCAGCCGCCAACAAGGGTTCGAAAAACTGTTTGGTGAAGTCTATGAGCAAGCTTATGACCGCGCTCTGCGTCAAGGTTTAGAGGATAGCCAGTAATGAAGCGCTCCGGCGGTAATACCTCATGGTCCGGTAGTTATACCGTATGGTTTGTATTGCTGGCAGCGCTGATATTAAGCGGCTGTAGCAGTGCATGGCAAGCAACGAAGAAAGTCGGGCAGGTAGTCTGGGACCCATCAACTCCAGTTGGTCAACCCGCGAATTTACCTTCCACCGTCGCGATCACTTTGCTGGCAGAACCTGATATTAACCCCAATAAAAATGGAGAAGCCACTCCGGTTGAAATGCATCTGCTCTATCTCAGTGAAGATTCCCGTCTACTTGCCGCTGATTATGACCAACTGGCGAGTGACAAACTGGATAAAGCACTGGGGAAAAATTATATCGACCATCAGGATTACACCTTATTGCCGGGGCAGTACAAACCACTGCCAGTCATCCCGCTGGAAAAAAATAGCCGTTACATCGGCGTTATCGTTCGCTATGCCGATATTAATCAATCCGAATGGAAAAAGGTCATCCGTGTGAAAGACACAGGACAGCAATACGACATTCTGGTGCATATCAGAGCGAACGAAGTTGAACTTAGAAAAGAGGAGCAATAACTATGTCAGGTAAAAATCGGGTGATTTGGCGCGAAGGATTATTCATCAAGCCACAACACTTTCAGCAACAACAAAAACATAATGACTATCTGGCTCATAGCCGCCTGACAACCTTTATCGAACACTATTACGGTTTCAGTTCCCTGACTATCGACAAAGATCTTCTTGCTCTTGGGCGTATCAGTATTACCGAAGCCAGCGGTATTATGCCGGATGGCACCATATTCTCGATTCCCCATCAGGATGCCATTCTCCAACCGCTTAATGTGACCGATATTAACGGGCCTGGCAGCAAAAATATCTACCTGGCGCTCCCCATAACTAACGATACCTTTAATGAAATATCCCATCCTGAATCCAGGCATGCTGGGGCTGTACGTTACCGTGAACATATAAATAATATCCGTGACTTGCATACGGATGATGGTGATGTCAGCCCCGTCACTCTGGCACAACTGACACCGATTCTGAAACAGGGATCAGAAGACCTCAGTGCTTTTTCCTTGCTGCCACTATGCCGGATAAAAGAGGGAGCTAAAGGTGCAGCCCTCGCTCTTGATGAGGATTTCATCCCAACTTGTACTGCTGTCAAAGTATCCGAAAAACTGCAACGCTATATGGGTGAAATAGAAAACTCACTAACGGAACGAGCTCAAACTCTTGCGAAGCAGATTGGTTCACCTGGTCAGCAAGGCGTTGCTGATGTGTCTGAATTTATGATGCTCCAGTTACTTAACCGAGTCCATCCGTGGTTTACCCATTATTCTAAGCAAGCTCTTCTTCACCCTCAGGACTTCTTCACCCAAGTTCTCCAAACTTGGGCTGAATTGAAAACATTTACGGATAAATCCCGTTTGGTCGGCAATATACTAAATTATGATCATAACAATCTGACTGACACATTCCTGAACCTCATGCGTCACATGCGCCGCGAAATGAATGTCGTTCTGATGCCACGAGCAGTCGCCCTACCTCTACAGATTCAGGGGAATGGTTTCCGGGTAGCAACCATCCATGATCCCGATCTATTGCACAAAGCAGCTCTCATCTTGGCCGTTCGCGCACAGATTCCACAAGAGCAGTTACGCCGACAGTTCGTTCAGCAGATCAAAGTTGCGTCGCAGGAAAAAATCCGCGAAATGGTCAGCGTCCAATTACCCGGAGTCGCTATGGAGGCGCTTTCCGCCGCCCCACGCCAATTACCTTATCACGTCGGTTACACCTACTTCCGTTTTGATCAACAAGGTCCGGCATGGCAAGAGATTTTGAAAGGCAACTCCATCGCTTTCCACGTTTCAGGAGAATTCCCTGGATTGGATATGCAGCTCTGGGCAGTCAGTAACGGGATTGATTAATGAAAACTGAAACCATAAATGATAATCCTATTCCGACGCAGGGAGTCACTGATAATACTGTGCATCTTCAGTATCAGTTACCGCTACGCGGAGAAAGCCTAAACCCGATGATCGATGCCGCTACACCGCTGCTCGGCATGGTCATGCGTCTAAAAGACATGGGCGAACAACCGCTGCCGGACCAGCTTTATCAACAGGTCGTCACTGATATTCAGGCAATCGAACAACTTCTACAAACCAAAGGCTATGAGCCGGGCGCAATTATCTCTTTTCGCTATACGCTCTGTACCTTCATTGATGAAACCGCATTGGGTCATGGTTGGAACAGCAAGAATGAGTGGTTACAACAATCACTACTGGTTCGATTCCATAACGAAACGTGGGGTGGTGAAAAAGTCTTTCAGTTACTAGATCGTTTGATGGGAGAACCTCAGCGCTATCAACATCTGCTGGAGTTTATCTATCTTTGCTTCTGCCTCGGTTACCGTGGTCGCTATAAAGTTGCTTCGCAGAAAAGTGATGACTTTGAACGCTTATTCCGTCGATTACACCAACAACTGCACGCGCTGCGGGGCGAAGCTCCACCCATCATTCTCCACAGTAACGCCAATGAGCGTAATGATCGCTATCGCTTGAGTAAGCGTCTGACTATTAAACATCTGTTCTGGAGCGGTATTACGCTGCTCGCTATCGTTTATGGCTTCTACGCTATCCGTCTGCACAACCAAACCCAGAACATCTTACAACAGCTAAATAACTTACTGAGCTAGGAAAGAACCGATGATTCAGATTGATCTACCTACATTAGTTAATCGCTTAAATCCGATGACTCGGCACGCTCTGGAAGCGGCAGCAGCGCAGTGTGTCAGCCAACAGCAACCTGAGATCACGGTTGCTCAGCTACTGCTGCAAATGATCAACACGCCTCTTAATGATGTCAGAGCGATCTTCAATCACGCCGAAGTAGACAGTGATCTGCTGAAAGAGCAACTTGATCAGATAATCCCTCACCATCAAGCAATGGTTCAGGCTTATCCTAACTTTTCTCCAATGCTGGTGGAGTGGTTACAAGATAGCTGGCTGTTAGCATCGACTGAGATGCAGCATCAGGAATTACGCAGCGGTATCATGCTGATGACCTTGCTGTTCAGCCCGCTACGTTACCTGACACCCCAATCCGCACGTCTTTTATCGGGCATAAACCGCGAATTGTTACGCCAGAATTTTACCCAATGGACCGCGGGTTCTGCCGAACAACCGGTTGTGGAAAACGATAAAAACGGACAAAACAAAGCTACCGCCAGCAGCGATAGCTTGCTCGCCCGTTTTACTCAAAATATGACAGAACAAGCTCGTCAGGGAAAACTCGATCCTGTTCTATGCCGTGACAGAGAAATCGACCTAATGATCGATATTCTCTGCCGTCGCCGTAAAAACAACCCGATTGTGGTGGGTGAAGCGGGCGTCGGTAAAAGTGCGCTCATTGAAGGGTTGGCTCTGCGCATTATCGACAACCGAGTACCGGAAAAACTGCGTAACAGTGAATTGATGACACTGGATCTGGGAGCGCTACAAGCAGGCGCGGCGGTAAAAGGTGAATTTGAAAAACGTTTCAAAGGCATGATGAATGAAATAAATCAGTCATCCGTACCGATTATTCTGTTCATCGATGAAGCTCATACCCTGATTGGCGCCGGTAATCAACAAGGCGGACTGGATATCTCCAACCTGCTAAAACCCGCTCTGGCACGGGGTGAATTGAAAACAATTGCTGCGACCACTTGGGGAGAATACAAAAAATATTTCGAAAAAGATGCGGCCCTCTCCCGCCGTTTTCAACTCGTTAAAGTGGCCGAACCGACCGCGGAAGAAGCCATCATTATTATGCGTGGCCTGCGGGCAATCTATGAACACTCTCATGGCGTATTAATCGATGATGAAGCGCTAAAAGCCTCTGCGGTATTAAGCGACCGTTACCTCTCTGGACGCCAGTTGCCAGACAAAGCCATTGATGTGCTGGATACCGCCTGCGCCCGCGTGGCCATCAACTTGACGTCACCGCCGCGCCAAATTTCTGCCCTGAAAAACCAACTGCATCAGCAACAAATGGAATCAGACGTGCTGGCGAGGGAACAGCGCATGGGACTCAACCCGCACACGGATCGACTGGATGAACTGCGGCAACAACAGCAGGAAACCACGGAGAAATTGGCTGCACTGGAAGCCAGTTGGCAGCAACAACAGCAATTAGTTCAGCAAATTATTGAACTACGCCGTCAGCTATTAACCGACGAAACAGAATTAACTAACGAAACAAAACAGAGCGAAACATCGGCCGAAATGACAACTGACGAGTTGATTGCACAATTGGCTGAACGCAATGAACAGTTGGAACAATTACAGCAACCACAAACGCTCGTTTCTCCTCACGTGGATAAAAACCAGATTGCAACGGTTATCGCTGAATGGACTGGCGTGCCCCTTAATCGTCTGTCACAAAGTGAACTTTCCGTGGTGACTGAACTGCCCACGCACCTGGGACAAAGCATCAAGGGGCAGGATCTGGCTATTCAATGCCTGCATCAGCATTTGTTGACCGCCAGAGCTGACCTGCGCCGTCCCGGTCGTCCATTGGGCGCCTTCTTGCTGGTAGGACCCAGTGGCGTCGGTAAAACCGAAACCGTTTTACAGATTGCCGAATTGATGTTTGGCGGACGTCAATATCTGACCACGATCAACATGTCGGAGTTTCAGGAAAAACACACGGTTTCCCGCCTGATGGGTTCCCCTCCCGGCTATGTTGGCTATGGGGAAGGGGGGGTACTCACCGAAGCTATTCGCCAGAAACCTTATTCCGTCGTCCTGCTTGATGAAGTGGAAAAAGCCCATCCTGATGTCCTGAACCTGTTCTATCAGGCATTCGATAAAGGTGAGTTGGCCGACGGGGAAGGCCGGGTGATTGACTGTAAAAATGTGGTCTTCTTTTTAACGTCCAACCTCGGCTATCAAAC